>JBDTEF010000094.1:0-3016 GCA_039922615.1 Ginsengibacter sp. | reverse complement strand
CGGAAAGAAGAAAAGGAAATGGCCATGTGCTGACATTGAAAGGCGCTACAGGTAACAATCTGAAGAATGTAAATGTATCGCTTCCATTGGGGAAATTTATTTGCGTAACAGGAGTAAGCGGAAGTGGCAAGTCTACATTGATCAATGAGACGCTGTATCCTATTTTGAGTGCGCTTGTTTATAAAAGTAAAACTATTCCTCTTCCTTATAAAAAAGTAGAAGGCCTGGAGTTCATTGATAAAGTAGTAGAGATTGATCAATCACCCATCGGCAGAACACCACGAAGTAATCCTGCAACGTATTGTGGCTTTTTTACGGATATCAGGGCTTTATTTGCCGCTATTCCGGAAGCAAAAATCCGTGGTTATAAACCAGGCAGATTTTCCTTCAATGTAAAGAGCGGGCGCTGTGAAGAATGCCAGGGAGCCGGGATGAGAGTGATCGAAATGAATTTTCTTCCCGACGTATATGTCAATTGTGAAAAGTGCAATGGCAAAAGATATAACAGGGAAACATTGGAGATCCGTTATAAAGGAAAATCGATAGCAGATGTATTGGAAATGACAGTTGATGAGGCAGTTGAATTTTTCAAAAACGTACCTTTTTTATATCGTAAAATAAAAGTCTTGCAGGATGTAGGTTTGGGTTATATCACTTTAGGTCAAAGCTCTGTAACCATTAGTGGTGGTGAGGCGCAAAGAGTAAAACTGGCAACAGAATTAAGCAAAAGAGATACAGGCAAAACATTCTATATTTTAGATGAACCTACGACGGGGCTTCACTTCCAGGATATTCAACACCTCGCAGATGTGTTAGATAAACTGGTAGACAGGGGAAATACCGTTTTAGTAATTGAACACAATATGGATATAATCAAGATTTCTGATTATATTATTGACATGGGCCCGGAAGGTGGCAATGGCGGAGGTAAAGTTTTATTTGAAGGCACGCCCGAAGAACTGATCAAAAATAAAAAAAGCTTTACTGCGCAGTTTTTGAAAGAGGAATTTAAGTAAGAAATGGGGTGGTAATTATGGGATAATGTTTGCTGAATTAGTAAACAATTTTTTTCAGTAAAACCGATTAAAATATTTCATAATTAAAATATAAAATTCCTTCTTTCGCGGGTCTTGCAGCAAAGAATGAAAGCGTTTGGCAGACCTGTGATTAATTGGTCACTAATATTTGCTGATTGAAGAAACGATTACTTTCAGTAAACCACCTACAATATTCAAGAATCAACTATTAGAATTGGTTAGATTAGAGTATTTCTTTCACCTAGGTTGATTCTTATTCAGATGAGTTAAGTGACGAACAGTCACAAGTCGGAGACCTGCGCCAGTAAAGGATCTAAAAGAATTGCTTACAATTCTTGACCCATTTAAATTATTTAAACCTCTTCCGTATCATAGCGCTCCACGCTTTCAATACCTTTCAAAGATTTTAAACTGTCTACCAGTTCTTCTAATTCATCTTTGTCATGCACATATATTTTCACATTCCCTTCAAATAAACCATCTTTTGCTTCAATAGTCAGTGCATTGATATTGATGCGAAGTGTGCCGCTGATCAAATTGGTTATTTTATTAATCACTCCCACGTCATCCAATCCAATAATTTTAATTCCCGTAAGAAAAGAGATTTCTTTATTTTTTACCCATTTGGTTTTTACAACTCTATGGCCATAATTAGATAATAAACGCGCAGCATTGGGGCAATTGGTTCTATGAATTTTCAACCCTTCACCCTGGGTTACAAATCCGAATACATCATCGCCCGGGATAGGTTTACAGCAATTGGCCAGACTATACATGATGCGGTCACTGTCTTCACCAAAAATGATTAATTCAGTATCCTTTTTATTCGGTTTCTCATGCTTTTCTGCTTTTTCTTCAATAGTTAGTTTAACTACTTTTGGCGCTATAATTTTATCGCCGGTAACCGTAAATTCTTTTAATTCTTTAAGGTCTATTTTTTTTATTGCAATGGCATATAATAAATCCAGCGTAGAATTTATTTTATAAAAACCAGCAATTTCTTCCAGGTTTGATTGATGCATTGAAACACCCATTCCATCCAGCTTGCGGTGTAGAAAAGCTTTTCCATCTTCTGCAATCGCTCTTTTTTCTTCTTTAAGAGAATCTTTTATTTTTGATTTGGCCTTGGTTGTAACGACCAGTTTCAGCCATTCAACCTTGGGCTTTTGTTTGGTAGATGTGATGATCTCCACCTGGTCACCACTCGTCAATTGATGGCCCAAAGGAACTAATTTATGGTTCACTTTGGCGCCAATACATTTCTCTCCAACAGCTGTATGGATTGCAAAAGCAAAATCGAGGGCAGTAGCCCCGGTTGGCAACATTTTTACATCTCCTTTCGGTGTATAAATATAAATTTCCTCCGCCAGGAAAGAGACTTTAAAGTCCTGCAGGAAATCAATGGAATTGGTATCCTGGTTAGCCAGCATATCTCTTATTTGCTGAAACCATTTGTCAAATCGGTTTTCATCAGTTGTACCTTCTTTATATTTCCAGTGAGCGGCCAATCCTTTTTCGGCTATATCATTCATACGTTTCGTGCGTATCTGCACTTCTACCCATTTCCCCTGCGGGCCCATTACGGTTGTATGCAAAGCCTCATAACCATTGCTTTTGGGATTGCTCAACCAATCGCGGAGCCGCTCTGGTGCCGGATTGTATTCGTCAGTAACAAGGCTATACACTTTCCAACAATCTTCCTTTTCCCTAAAAGGAGGAGAATCTAAAATAACCCTGATGGCAAAAAGGTCATACACTTCATCAAAAGAAACACCCTTTTTCTTCATTTTACTCCAAATAGAATGGATACTTTTTGGCCTGCCATAAATCTCGAAATTGAAAAGACCATTCTGTAATTTCTCTTTCAATGGCCTTATAAAATCGTTGATATAACGCGTGCGTTCCCTTTTGGTATTATCTAATTTTTGGGCAATATAATGATAGCTGTCAGGCTCCATATACTTCATGGAAAGATCTTC
>JBDTEF010000093.1:0-18363 GCA_039922615.1 Ginsengibacter sp. | reverse complement strand
AAAGTGGCAACAGTAAAGGCTTTTGTAAATAAAAATTAGTATTTAGCGGCCGTACATAATTTTGGTCACGAAGAGAAAACTGAAGTCCGGCATTTACATTTCCTATCCATGCGCCATCCTGGTTTTTGTGTTGAACATCCCATTTCCAGTCAAAATCGGGCGGCAATAATCCTCCCTTTTGACCCAGGCCCATCATGTATTGTGATGCAGCTGATCCGAAAGGGATTTGCATTCGAATATCTTTGAGTGTTACATCATTTGAAGCAGTAATTTTTACAGAATAGGAAACAAATCCATCAAATTCAATTGAGGCATCTACCTGCATTTCCACTTCCGGCGAAGTAGAGTTCACCTGCCAGGTAACTGTGCCGGCAGTTTTGTTAAGATACTGTATGGCACTGTGTTTCCACTTTAACTTTCCCTTTTCATCTTCGATAATAAACTGGAAAGGATCTGTAAGAATATCATTTGGCGAGACACCTACAGCAGTCATTTCCTGCGTAAAAAAAGTTTGTATTTTTTTTGGAAAGCCATCATCGTTGATTTCCAGCTTTCTTCCAAACAAACTAATGGTATTATTTGAAACAACCAATGGAGTATATGGCGCTATGACAGTATTTTGCTGCGCGAGCTCTGAATTCAGCCATTTCAACCTCGTCATCTTCCAGGGCTCATCTACGCCATTATTTTTTGCGATTGAATTACTCACTGTCAATTCTATGTCAATCATTTTTTCTTTGACAAGACCATCAACGAGTACCCTGGCGCTACCTTTATAATTACCTGGTGAAGCATTCAAGGGTACGTCTATCATACACCATAAGGGCTGCACCTTTCCCATATCTATATTCACCACTTTTGAAAGGGGCTTATCATCATATGTTGTTCCCGAAGTATTGAGGCAGGATATATTCTTAAGGGAAATAACCTCGCCATTATCAGACCTTAAATTTGAAAAACTAACCTGGACATTTTTTAAATCTCGCAGCGCATATATTCCTAATTGAAAAGCAAAATTCTCACCTTTATCAGCCGTATCCCTGAAATTATTTTTTGGCCCCTTTTCAATCCAGCGATCAGGCAGGTCATCACCCATTCTGATTGAGTGAAGCCTATCTTCCGGGAAAATCAAAAAGGCATCTGAGGAATGAGTGTTCCTCAATCGATTCATTTCATAATCAGTGGCAATTACTTCCATTGGATAAAAAGTATTGAACGAATCTATTGCCTGGAATTCATCAATAGCTGCGTTAGAATGAATCAGACCATCCGATAAATTTTGTAACCATTCTTCCGAAGCTGTTTTTTCCGGTTTCAGGTAAACACTATTAGGATAGTTTGCACTTCCTTCATTTTTATAGGGCAAATAATAAATATAGTATTCGCCTTTGCCAGAGACAGGTTCGAAATATACTTCACCAAACTCACGGTCAAGCGTACCTGTTTTTACATTCTCAATCTTATTCCCTGTTTTTGCATCCTGCACTATAATTCTTATAACTTCCGGATGATGATCTCTTCTTCTCCAGGGAATGGTCGCTTTTGCAATTTTACCGCTGCTACTATAACTTACAACTACCCTGTGATTACCTAAAGAGTCGGCATTCCAACAATTATTGCAAATTTTATAAGGAATTGTCTGAGAAAATAAATTTCCGCAAAAAAATAAAATCAGAGCAGTTAGCAAATGTTTTTTCATGAAATAATTTTATATTTAAAAATTCTGCTGAAAGAAAAAGAGGACATTTTAAAAGTACACATGACATTTCAAAAGTACATATGACATTTTAAAAGTACATATGAATGAATTTTATTTTTGTGGAAATATTAGCAATTAAAGAAAATTATTTCCGGATGCAAAGAAAAAATAACAGAAGTTTTGGTACCGTTTCGCCCAAAAAAGTAATCTACTAATAGCCGTATTCTCTCAGGTACAATTCGTTATCTCTCCATTTAGGACGTACTTTTACAAACAATTCCAGGAAAACTTTCCTGCCTATAAATTCTTCAATATCCCTTCTTGCCATTGTACCCAATTGTTTGATCATTTTTCCGCCCTGGCCAAGTACAATTGCTTTCTGTGTTTCTCTTTGTAAAATAATATCAGCGGAGATCTTTGTAAGGGTTGTCTTCTCTTTAAACTCCTGTACTAATACGGTAGAGTGATATGGAATCTCATCCTGGAAAAGATAAAATATTTTCTCCCTGATCATTTCTGCCACAAAAAATTTCATGGGTAAGTCACTCAGATTATCGTCTGTATAAAAAGGTTCGCCTTCAGGAAGGAGACCAACGATCGTATTTAATAATTCGTCGATCCCTTTATTTTTCAATGCTGAAATTTCGATTATGGTTTTCGCATAATTTTTTTCTTTAAAAAAAGCAACGGCTTTTTCTACAGTTTCAACAGTTGCAACATCGGTTTTATTGAGCAATAAAATAGTAGGTACTTTCAACCGTAAAGATGAAAAAATAACATCCGCTTCTTGCAAATCATCTTTAATATCTACGATTAACAAAGCCACATCAGCATCTTCCAGGCTGCCTTTCACCGCCTGCATCATTTTTTCATGGAGCTTGTATTTGGGCTCTATGATTCCTGGTGTGTCGGAGAATATTATCTGGTAGTTTGCATCAGTTAAAATGCCTTTTATCCGGTGTCTTGTGGTCTGCACTTTTGATGATACGATAGCCAGTTTTTCCTTCATTAAAGCATTCAATAAAGTGCTTTTACCTGCGTTTGGTTTCCCAAAAATATTTACAAATCCTGATTTCATGTGAATGCGAATTTAAACCAATGAATTTTATCAGGTTTATAAAAGATTTTTAAAAGTTAGTGTACTTCAGGAGATGGAATAAAAAATAATATCGACGTCAAATAAATATCAGCTATAATATAAAATTAATAACTTAAATTAAATGTAACAGGCATTCTATCTGTAAAATCAAGTTTAACTGATTCCCCAACCCCATCTCAAAAAAGTTGGAAATGCCCGTGCCCATGTGGCGACATTATGACTGCCATCTGGCAACTCGAGGTAAAAAATATCCTTCATAGGATCGTATCCTTTCAACTCCAGTTCGCGGACAAGACTTAATGTATCATCAATTGAGTCGATAATCCCATTTTTATTTCTATCCGCGACCTCATCTAACGTTCCGGTTTCAAAAAAGAATTTCAGACCTGGTACATATTTGCCGGCCTTTACCTCATTGTGGATAATACGATGTTCGTCTTCATTAAATAAAGGATCATTTTGTTCAACAGATCTCCACCAAAGTGAGCCACTAAAAACGCCAACTTTTGAAAAATAAGGTGCTTTATTCCACATAATATCCAATGCAGATAATCCTCCTAGAGAGAAACCACAAAAAGCCTTTTCTTTGAAGGGTGGCAGAGAATATTCGGTATTTATAAATGGAATCAATTCTTCAAAAATAAACCGGGTGTAAGTTGCTGCCTTAGTACCATATCCATTGCAGGGAAGTATGTTGGCAGTTCCATATTCAAATCTTCTTCCCGGTCCACAATGAATGCCCACACATAAAAGCGGCGCAATTTGTTCCTGTTGATATAGATTTTCCAAAATAGAATGAAAATCCATCGTTACCAGGTCTTGTCCGTCATTGATTAATAATAAACTTACTTCTGGTGAATTAATAGACACTCCAGGTGGGAAATAAAAATCTATTGTAACATCCCTTTGCAAAAGAGAAGATGAAAGAATGTGGGAATCAATAATAGTATTCGAATAATTTTCGACTTGCATATGGAGGTAAAAATAATAAAATTGGTTTAGAAAAGTTGCGCAAAAAAACTTTAAAATTTATTTTGAACATTGTCTGGCGATAGATTATAAAAATCATTCCAAATTTTAAAGTAGAACTAACTAAGGCCATTTAATTTAATTTAATAAGTAAAATCTATCAGCCACTAAAAAATTTTAAAGTTGCACACTCAAAATTTGAATAATAGGCATTTCTATATTTTTTAGGTGACGATAATTTTTTTCTTATATTACGGCTTGTAAAGTAAATTAGTGTTTTAATTTACTCATTCTACATTAAATTATAATTTATGAAAAAAATCGGAATTTTATTTGGACGTGAAAGAAGTTTTCCAGAAGCATTTATCGCCCGCATCAATGAAAAAAATGTGGAAGGCATTACAGCCGAAGCGGTGCATATAGATAAAGTAATGCAAGGTGAGAGCAGCGGTTATGCAGTGATAGTTGATCGTATTTCACAGGATGTACCATTTTACAGGGCTTTCCTAAAAAATGCTGCGCTTTGCGGTACAGCAGTTATTAATAATCCCTTCTGGTGGAGCGCTGATGAAAAGTTTTTTAATAATTGCCTGATGACAAAATTAGATGTACCTGTTCCTAAAACAGTGATTGTTCCCTCGAGCACATTACCTGCTGACACTACATCGGAGTCTTTTTCCAATCTTGCTTATCCTTTGGATTGGGAAAGTATTTTTAAGTATATCGGCTTTCCTGCTTACATGAAACCACACGCAGGTGGCGGTTGGAAAAGTGTATATAAAGTTGAAAATGTAGATGATTTTTTCACCAAACACGGTGAAACAGAAGAACTCATCATGATGTTACAGGAAGAAATCGTTTTTGAAGAATATTACCGTTGTTATTGTATAGGTGGAAAGGATGTTAGAATCATGAGTTATGAACCAAGAAATCCTCATCATCTACGATATGCTGCCGATTTCAAACCAAGCAAGGAAAAAATTGACCAAATGACAAAAATAGTTTTGCGCATTTGTAACTACCTCGGATATGATTTCAATACTGTTGAGTTAGCCCTTCGTGATGGAGTGCCTTATGCCATTGACTTTTGTAATCCTGCCCCTGATGCAGAAATCACCAGCGTGGGACAGGAAAACTTTGATTGGGTTGTAGAGGCCGCAGCTAATTTTGCCATAGAAACAGCGAAAAAACAAAAGGATGGAGTCGATAATTTGACGTGGGGTGAATATGTGAAAAGAAGCTCGGCTAAGAAGAAGTTGTTTTGAGGTGGCAGTAATTAGGTAGTAGATAGGAGTTATGAGTTATGAATTATGAATTATGAATTATGAATTATGAATTATGATGAGATATAACTGGCTACTCACTATTCAATTTCCAGTACTTATTTTTAAATTTTTACAACAAACAATTTACTATTCAATGCTTACTACTCACTACTAACAACTAACTATAATTTACCTACAACCTAATATCTGATACCTAACACCTATTAACTACTAAAAATTAAACATATGGCTGGCATTTCGTATAAGAGTTTTACATTGGGAATCGAAGAAGAATATATGGTAGTAGACCCCGAAACAAGGGAACTAAAAAGCCATGAACAGAAAATTGTCCAGGAAGGGGAAAAGGTTATTAAAGACAAAATAAAAGCGGAAATGCACCAGGCTGTCGTTGAAGTTGGCACTGATATTTGCGCAAACATTGATGAAGCATTTATGGATGTCGCTACACTAAGACGCACGGTGAGTGCAATAGCAGGTGATATGGGATTATGGGTAGGCGCATCGGGCACACATCCATTCAGCCATTGGGAGCGCCAACTAATTACAGATCATATTCGCTACAGCGATATTGTAAGGGAATTACAGGAAGCTGCCAGGAGCAATTTAATTTTTGGCCTACACGTTCATGTAGGCATGGAGAATAGGGAAATGGCCATACATATTGCGAATTCAGCCAGGTATTTTTTGCCACATATTTATGCCCTTAGTACAAATTCGCCTTTTTGGGAAGGCAGAGTTACCGGTTATAAATCATTCCGCACGAAAGTATTTGACAAATTTCCAAGAACAGGAATACCTGATTTTTTTGACAGTATTGAGACATACGATAACTATATTAAATTATTGGTTAAAACAAATTGTATCGATAATGCGAAAAAAATCTGGTGGGATTTACGCGTTCATCCTTTTTTCAATACCGTTGAGTTTAGGATCTGCGATGTACCGCTTACAGTACAGGAAACAATAACCATAGCGGCTTTATTTCAAGGAATTTGTGCTAAAATATATAAATTACGGATGCAAAACCTTAACTTTATCATGTACCCGCGGATGTTGATCAATGAAAATAAATGGCGGGCAGGCAGATATGGTATTGAGGGAAGCATGATAGATTTCGGTAAAGAAATGGAAGTGAACACACGCGTTCTTATCTATGAATTACTGGATTTTATAGATGATGTAACCGGGCCATTGGGAATAAAAAGTGCAGTAGGTTATGTGCATAAAATGCTGGAAAATGGTACGGGAGCAGACAGGCAATTAAAAGTTTTCGAAGAAACACAAAGTCTTCCCACTGTAATGGACTATATTCACTCACAGTTCCTTGACGGAATTTAGAAAATATTTTTTGATTGTTGATTGTTTATTTTTGTTATTAATGGTTCGCAGAGATTGCGAACCATTTTTTTGTTCAACATCTTATTGTGCAATGGAAATTAGTATCTGAAAATTAGAAAAGCATTCAATGAAATATTCTTATTAATAACTATTTATAGAGACAAAAAAAGATTAATTCCCGATGAATGAAATTAATCAACTAACTATGATCTTTGTCTTTTTTTGGAACTACTTTATATCATTGATTTTTCTTTAACCACTAACACGAAGAGGAGATAAATTGAAAATGGAAAGATTTTTGGAGATAAATTTATCAACAAGACTTAGATCTTTTGGTATAATTCTTTAGGTTTGATTGTGTTCAATAATCCTTAATGCTACGAAAAAAAATGTCAGTTCCTATCAATACCGCACTTTGTTCTTTTGGAATGAGTGGACTTGTATTTCATGCGCCCTTTATTTCATCCAATCCGCATTTTAACTTGTATGCAGTATGGGAAAGAACTAAGTATATTGCTTCGCAAAAATACCCTGGCATTCAAACATACAAGACACTGGAATCAATGCTGGCAGATGAACTGGTTGAATTGGTAATTGTAAATACACCTAATTACACTCATTTTGATTATACGAAGCAAGCATTACTGGCAGGTAAACATGTGATCGTTGAAAAGCCTTTCACAGTCACCGTAAAAGAAGGAGAAGAACTTATTTCGATAGCAAAAAAAGTAAATAAAAAATTATCAGTATTTCAAAACAGGAGATTTGACAGCGATTACAAAACAGTCAGGAAAGTTATCGATCAAAATTTATTGGGCGATTTGGTTGAAATGGAAATTCATTTTGACAGGTTCAAGGAAGAATTAAGTCCGAAAACGCATAAAGAAACACCTGTTCCCGGTTCAGGATCTTTGTATGATTTGGGTGCTCATATAATTGACCAGAGTTTACAATTATTCGGGATGCCTGATAAAATTTTCGCGGACATACAGACAGTCAGACCTCAATCAAAAGTAGATGATCAATGGGAACTACTCCTCTATTATGATAATTTCAGGGTACGTTTAAAATCTTCCTACCTCGTAAGGGAATCCATACCGGGATACATTTTGAACGGTGTAAACGGGTCTTTTTTAAAAGCAAGAACAGACATCCAGGAGATCATGTTACAAAAGGGTGAAATACCATCCGGTGAAAATTGGGGTACGGAACCGGAAGAACAAATGGGTTTGTTGCATACTAAAATTGAGGATAAAATTATTAGAACATTTCTTAAATCAGAAAAAGGAAATTACAACGATTATTATGATGGCATTTACCAGGCTATCCGAAACGATCAGACATTACCGGTTACAGCAGAAGAAGGAGTGGATGTTATAAAAATAATAGAGGCAGCTTATAAAAGCAAAGAGAAAGGATGCGTTATAAAATTGGAACGTAATTAATCTATAATCGATCTCTCAAAGAAATGGAATAGAAACATTTAACTCCAAACATTGGATACGGATTATTTCTTCCAGGGGGAGATGCATTAAAAAATATTTATACTACTTTACAAAAACCAATTGATCTTCTCTCAAAATGGGCAACCCCTTAAATCGCAGCATAATATTCGCGACAGTCACTACATCTTTCTCACAATACATAGCTATTCTTGGAAGGTTTTTCTCCTCCCAAAAAACTCTACCAACCATACTTCCATCAATATCATCTTTAGGAGAAGGAATGCCCAAAACAGCGGCCAGTAATTTTAAAGATGTATAATGTTTATAATCCCCAAAACGCCAAAGATGAAGAGTGTCTATCACAGGTGATTCCCAGGGTTTCATATTCTGAAAGTCAATGTAAGCCGGTATTTCAATATCATTCACCAGCATTCTCCTGGAAAGAAAAGGAATATCAAATTCTTTGATATTATGACCGGTAAAAATCCATTTTTTATTTTTTGTATGAAGCTGAGTGAGTGTCTCGGTGAAATTATTTAAGAGCTGCGCTTCATTATCAGAACACAAAGATTTAATGCGCAACTTCCATTCATTATCTTCCTTTTTAAAATAACCAAAACTGATACAGACTACTTTTGCAAATTCAGCCAGAATTGCCGCACGCAAGGGATAAAATTCTTCTGCAGAAGTATCTAAAGGAAGTTGCTTACTTATTTTTTCAGTCCATAAATGCTGCCACTCCTCCGTTAATAATTGAAAATTTGCTAAGCCGGAAACGGTTTCAATGTCAATCATAAATAATTGATCTAACTGAACTTTTTTCATACGCAAGTAGTTTAGCTTTATAAATATACAAAATAAAACCTCACCCCCGTACCCTCTCCCCATGGAGAGAGGACGGATAATAAAGAAACAAATTTATTTTTTTTTAAAAGTCCAAAAAGAATATGGATAGAAGTCTTTAAGAATTATAAAACCTCATTGAAGTTCTAGATTCGTTTGTTTTCGCGATTGAGCTAGAGTTTGATCAGTCGCAATATATATGGGCTACGCAAAAAAAAATGGAAAAAAAAGGAAGTGGAGAATAGCGGGGTCGAACCGCTGACCTCTTGCATGCCATGCAAGCGCTCTACCAACTGAGCTAATTCCCCTTTGAAAAAACCGCCGCTAATGTTTCCTTAGCGGCGGCAAATATAATAATCATTACAGAGAAACAAAATTTCTTTTATTATCCCCAAAGACTTTCTTCTTCTCCATCAATCCATTTTTTAACCAACCGGGTTGAAACAGATTTAGGTCTTTCCAATGGAAAGCTTAAAGCTCTGTCCCAACAAAGACTTGCCAATACACCGAGCGCCCTTGATACACCAAATAAAACAGTATAAAATTCATACTCTTTCATACCATAATGGACCAATAAGGCTCCGCTATGCGCATCCACATTCGGCCATGGGTTTTTAATTTTTGCAATAGAATCTAAAATAGGTGGTACTGTTTCATAAATATTCCAAACAGTTTGCACGAGGTGGTCATCCGGCATATGTTTTTTGCCGAACTCCATTTGCGCCTCGAAGCGCGGATCAGTTTTTCTAAGTACCGCATGGCCATAACCTGGTACTACTTTACCTTCAGCAAGCGTTTTCTTTACATATTCAGCTATTTGATCTTTGGTAGGCAAATCACTTCCTATTTCCTCCTGCATATCAAAAATCCACTTGATCACTTCCTGGTTAGCCAATCCGTGAAGAGGACCCGCTAATCCATTCATACCTGCGGATAATGCAAGGTAAGGATCACTCAAAGCAGATCCCACTAAATGAACAGTATGTGCAGATACATTTCCTCCTTCGTGATCTGCATGTATGGTCATATATAACCGCATTAATTCGCGGAAACTTTCATCATTGTAACCTAACATATGGGCAAAATTACCAGCCCAATCTAACAAACCATTTGGTTGTATATGTTTTCCATTTTTATATTTACGACGATAAACGTAAGCTGCAATTCTGGGAAGTCGTGCAATGAGATCCATGGCATCATCAAAAGTAGCCTCCCAATAATCTTTTTTGCTCATGCCTTCAGAATATTTACGGGCAAATTCGCTCTCTGTTTGCAGTGCCATGATACCTACTACGAATTGAGTCATCGGATGCGCAGTCTCTGGCAAAGATTCTATGGTGTCAAACACATAATTCGGTACGTGGCTTCTACGCTGCCATACACTGCTCATGTGCAGTACGTCTTCCTCTGATGGTAATTCTCCAACTAACATTAAATAAAATAATCCTTCAGGTAATGGTTCAGTACCGCCTTCAGCTTTCGGTAATTTTTCCTGCAACTCGGGTATTGAATAACCCCTGAAACGGATGCCATCATCTGAATCTAAAAGAGAAGTTTCTGAAACGAGGCCCGTCATACCTCTCATTCCCTGGTAAATCTGTGCAAGTTTTACTTCACCGATAACATCTTCCCCATGTTCTTTTAGAATGTCTTTAATTTCTGCAGAAAGTGTATCTGCTTTTGCTTTAAACCTGTCTTTTACAACTCCCATTTTTTTAATTTAATACCCGAACTTGATCGGACTGTTATCAATTTTCTTATCTAATTTTAAGAGCCCTAAAGTTAATCATAGCGCAAATGTTAAACAAAATAAATTTGATAATATTCTGTGTATTTATTTGGCAGCCCGGCGATATAAAAACCAGGCTAGCACACCAAAGACAACATTGGGAAGCCATGCTGCCACAATTGGATTAAAATTCGCTTTTAAAGAAAATACGGCTGAAAATCTACCAACTAAAATATACAACACACAGATGAGTACGCCAATAGCTAAGTGAAATCCACTACCTCCGCGAATCTTCCTGGAAGATACGGTAGCGCCAATAATGGTTAGTATTAAAACAGAAACAGGATTGGCATTTCTATTCTCTTTTTCCAGGATAAGGGCATTTACGTTTTCTGATCCTCTTAATTGTTCCAAACTTATGTATTCATTTAATTCGGGGGTGGTGAGTTTGTCTTTCGTATAATCATCTCTCTGTAAATCCCTCGGTTTAAAATTGAATTCCATTTGCATTTCAGGTGTCTCAGTCAAATTCATTCGAAGGCCGTGAATATTTCTGACAACTACATTCAACAATTTCCATTTATTGACTGCAGTATCCCACATAATGGTTTGTGCATGGAGATTATATACCAGCTTGGTTTTATTAAATTTTTGAATGAAAAAATTATTTCCTGTTCTACTTGTCGTATCATAATACCGGAGACCTGCATAGGAAAAAGAATCAAGCTTAAAATACTTGTTACTTATCGTTGAGGTATTTTGAAATGAAGCATAGTTAAAATCAATGTATTTTGAATTGAATGTCGCCCATTTCTGGTTAGCATTTGGCAACACATATTGATTCGTCCACCAGAGCAAACCTGATAAAAGAATTCCTCCAAAAAAATAAGGTAATAGAAATCTTTTAAAACTCACTCCACTACTTAATATGGCGATGATCTCCGATTGATTCGCCATTTTTGAAGTAAAAAATATAACAGCGATGAAAATAAAAAGAGGAAAAAGCAGTGCATCAATTCGTGGTATAAACCCAAAATAATAATGAGTGATAATATAACCCGCAGATAATCCGGTTTTAGCAAAATCATCTGTCCTTTCACTCAAATCGATAATAACGACCAATATAGTAAGTGCAACAAGGCAAAATAGGAATGTAAGCAAAAACTTCTTAAGAATATACCAGTCAATTATCTTCATACAGTTGCAAAGGTAAGGTGGCTATTCGTGAACGCAATTTATCAAAAATAGCATCATCATTTTATCATTAAATGATGTCACTAATATCAATTACATGAATTTGTCAAATGTATCCCAATCTGACATTTTACAAATCATAACCAAATATTGGACTGTTCTAAATATCTTTATTTTATTTGCCAATAAACATCTTCGAAGCAACAGCGCTATCATGGCTATAAATATCTTCCCTGAAATTTAATTTACTATTTTCATCAACCCAGGAAGTATAGTAAGTAAGGAATACAGGAACAGGTGTTTTAATTTTGACAAATTGCTCTTTACCGGAATTCATTGCCTCAAGAATCTTTTCAGTAGTCCATTCCGGCTTATTTCTCAATAAATATTCTGCCAATTTTTGAGGATCGCTGAGGCGGATACAACCATGACTGTAAGCACGAACATCTTTTTGAAACAGTGCTTTAGCCGGAGTATCATGAAAATAAATATTAAAGCTGTTAGGAAATAAAAATTTCACTTTACCTAATGAATTTTCAGGGCCGGGTTTTTGTCTCACTACAGGTAGTCCACCTTCCTGTCCCGTGATTTCCATATTGTGACTTTGAATGTAGTTGGGATTTTTATTGATCCCCGGAACAATTTCACTTTTTACAATACTTGAAGGTACGTTCCAATACGGACTGAATACAATTGTGGTTAAAAAATCTGAAAATAAAGTTGTGTTATGCCCTTCCTTTCCCACTACAACAGCCATATCAAATACCTTTTTGGCTCCATCATACATTACTAAGGTAAAGGCCGGGGTATTTACTTCTATCAAATTTCCGGCTGGTGCCTGTGGAAGCCACCTCATCCGATTCATATTGATCAATAATTGTTTTACGCGATCAACAGGTGTGACATTTATTTGTTTCAATAAACTATTTGTCAATTTACCATCAGCGGTAAGTCCCAACCTTGTTTGAAAACTTTTAATTCCGTTTGTTACATTCACGTCCATTACAGGTATTGTATCAACAGCCATATCCCCCATTAAACCCAGGTCTCTTTTTAAAGCCAGAACCTGTTGTGGGGTCACTTTTTTATCAAATGATTTTGCATCTCCGTCCACAGCCAACCATTGATTACTTTTTACTATTTCAACGTACTTTTTTAATTCATCCATCAATAGTTTGTATGGTTTGCTTACATCAGCAAAGTACTTATCGTCTTTATGTTTTTTATTGATCAGGGAATCTGCCAAAAGGATAGGATCACTTTTCTTAAAAGGAATAAATCTTTCAACCTCTTTCCTTTTTAAAAATCCTTTTTCAAAATTGGAAGTTGTATAGCGTATCAATCTTTCAGTAAGATAAATCTCTGTGTTGATAATAGATTTGTCCTTTGGGGAAATAGTAATACTGTCAGATGACAACATTTTATCCATTTTATTTTCCAGCTTTTTTTGCCTGGAAGAAGTATCGCCATCCAAATTCAGTAAACTGGAAAATCCCATGGCTTGCTCGGAAACGCCATCTGAACCGAACCAGGCATATTCATAATTTCGTGTATTGTAAAAACTGGTAATTCTCTTTGAAATAGAATCAGGCAAATCATTTTCAGAAATATAACTTGCTACATCGTTGCTGTCTAAAAATAAGTCGTTGTATGAATTCGCAACAGTTATAGAGTAATCCCGAATGCTTATTTTCTTATCCTTTTTTTCATTTTTTTCTTCTGCTTTTTTCGTTTGGGTATTGCAGGAAAATAAAAATATAGCAGCTATAAAAAACAATGGCAATTTTCTCATGAATTCGCATGGTACAAATCCTATGCCTTTTTTTAAGTACAATTGACACACGGTTAATCACCGCTAATTTTTTAGATTTGCATTAATGCGAAATTTTGAAGATACCTATCGCCATAAGGGCATGAGAAAAAAGTTACTGGATTCCTTAAAAGAAAAAGGTATCGAAGATGAAAGGATTCTCACTGCGATGATGAACATTCCCAGGCATTGGTTTTTAGATACCGCTTTTGAACAAATCGCTTACCAGGATAAAGCCTTCCAAATTGCTGCCGGTCAAACGATTTCTCAACCTTATACTGTGGCTTACCAAACACAATTATTAGAAGTGAAACCTTATGATAAAATTCTTGAGGTAGGCACCGGCAGTGTATTCCAGGCAAGTGTACTTGCAGAAATGGGCGCAAAGGTTTATACGATCGAGCGCCAAAGGGAATTGTTTGAGAATAATAAAAAATTCGTTTTGAAATCAAAATATCCCAATATCTATTTTTTTTATGGTGATGGTTTTGAAGGGTTACCAACTTACGCACCTTTCCACAAAATTTTGATCACTGCAGCGGCGCCAGTGTTACCAGAAAAATTAGTAGCGCAACTAAAACCCGGAGGACTTATGGTAATCCCCTTGAATGATGAGGACAATGATTTACAAATTATGATGCGATTTACTAAAAATGCAGATGGAACATTGAAGGAAGAAAGATTTTCAAAATTTTCTTTTGTGCCAATGCTAAAAGGAAGAAATTAATTATGTAGAAAATATTTTTTCTTCTCCTAAATTAACATCTGCAATTTAGGTGACAAAATCATTTCCCCTATCAACGATTTTTGCTGCTTTGTTCGCAATATTTCCCCAATAAAAGTGTTTAAAAAATGAAGGAGGAATGGATGAAGATTCATGTGAAGCGTCAAGCATTGAGTCGGCAAATTGTTGCCAGTCACTATCAGTGCATAAAAATAGTTTACCGTTACAAATATTCTCATCCACTCCCATTGCCCCGCTTACTGTGGAAACGGTATTTAAATTATACCCTAATGCTTCAACCAATTTTGTTTTGATACCTCCTCCATCGGTAACCGGGTTTATAAAAACATCTACTCCCTTAAAATAAATGGTTATATCATCCACAAAGCCAGCATAAATAATATTTTTTCCACTAAATCCTTTCAATTCTTCCATTTCCTGCGGAAGTCCTTTACCGCAAATAATGATCTTATAATTAATCTCATTTTTGAGAAATATTGGATTAATATAGTTAATTATATTTTTAACAGCATTGAGGTTTGGCCCATAATTCAAAGTGCCGTTGAAGAGAAATAAAAGTGTATTAATAGGAAGTCCATATTCTTTTTGTAATTTATTTTTTGCTTTGCCTCTTTCGTCATCTCCAGGAGAGGTTCTCCAGTCAATTCCATAAGTAATAACAGATGATTTCTCCAAAGGAATTTTGTATTCTTTTAAAAAATATTCCCTGTCCTCGCCAGTTATACAAAAGGTAAAATCAGCTTTCCTATGGACAAATCTTTCATAATACCAAAGTATTTTCCACCACCATTTTCCGGTAGATCTAAATCGCTCAGATTCTATATTGTGAGAATGCACAATTAATTTTACTTTACAGACGTATTTAAGTAAAAGTGCCAGCCAGCCATAATAGGGATGTTCAAGAATTATATGAGAAATATTATTTTCTTTTATGAGTCTTTTTATTACCCGGAAATAAAAGATATTGATATACCTTGATCGGCTGTTACTTAAAATATTAGCAACCTCGTAAGGCGCAAAGGATGGATCATTTTCTTTTACAGTCACACATATAAGATGATGGTACTGAGAGAAATATTCATTAAATAAGGCAATCCCTTTTTGACCACCTAAACTTGCAGGGAATATTTTATAAGGAACAATACTAAGCACATTCATATTCCAGATTTCGGCTAAAATAATGAATTTCCTGACAGTAAAAGAAGGATTGTTGAATCATCTTTATATCTTCTTTATATAGAATACCAATGATTTTGGATAAATAATGTTACGGTAAAAATTTATTTTAACTTCTGAGAACGGCAAATATTGCAATGCAGATTTTTTTCATAACTATTGTCACCGGAATAATTTCATTTATGCAAAATACTTTTATTTTGCATAAACTTTCGCATACATATCCTAGATGAAATTAATCGCTTTTTTTTCAAAATTTACAGTTGTTTGTAATATCGCATTTATACTATTTGCCATTCTGAATAAGTTGGAAACTAACGCTCATAGCTCAGCCGTAAGTGATACGGCCAATACCCTACCATTTTTCAAAAACATTGTAGTTACCCTTGGATTTTCTGCTATTATTATCAACCTCATTATGTGTATCACCTATGCAATCTTTATCCTCATTGGTAAGCAAAGATTACTGCCAAAATGGTTGGTCGCATTTAATTTCATCTTGCTGATTTTCCAATTTTATTTCTTTTTCTTTTAATAGATAAATTATGATTCATCAAATTTTGAACGATAAGCCTACTAAAATTTTTGTGGGATTTACAGCATTCTTCGTCGCTAATGCATTAATTGCAGAAGCCATCGGAATGAAACTATTCTCTCTTGAAGGATTAATTGGAATACATCCCGCAAATTTTACGCTTTTTGGACAAAGTGGTTTGGCATTCACACTTACATGCGGCGTTATTTTATGGCCTTTGGAATTCGTGATCACAGATATTATCAATGAATATTACGGTCCAAAGGCAGTTAGACGAATATCGCTCACTGCTGTTATTTTAATCGCCTATGCATTTTTAATGTATTTCATCGCCATTGCATTACCTCCGGCCAAAGCATGGCTGGCAAGTAGTAATATGCAGGGAGTAGAAAATATTCAAACTTCTTTCAATGCGATTTTTGGGCAAAATATGAGAATTATTGTCGGCAGCTTGGTTGCTTTTTTGGTCGGACAATATGTAGACGTCAGAATTTTTCAAAAAATTAAAAAGGTTACCGGAGATAAACGATTATGGTTAAGGGCCACTGGTTCTACGCTGGTTTCTCAACTGGTTGATAGTTATATTGTACTTTTTATTGCCTTCACCGGCATGTTCTCCTGGCAACTTATCCTGGCGATAGGCATCATGAATTATTTATACAAAGCCTTCATGGCTATCATACTTACGCCTGTTATATACCTGGTAGAGAAAAGAATTGAGAGATATGTAGGCAAAGAACGCGCGGAGCAAATGAAACATGCTGCAATGAGTAAAGCGCCAATCTTACAAACTGTACCAACACCTTAAAAATATTTTAGCACTCTTCGTATGCAATTATAATGAAATAGATTGCTTGTAATTTTTACCGGCATCTAGTTACAAAAAATTTTTACCTAAAATTTTAGTTGAATTTTCTGGATTATTTATTTCTGAAAAAGATTTTTCTTTATTTCCTGGTACCATGAAAATTTCTGATTTTATCACCCTTTACTGGTGAATAATCATGTGTAAGAGCGCCATTTACATTTATATTATCGAAATAACATTTTACTCCTGTTGCTACAATCATATCCTCAACGTTTTGAATGTGAAAATGCAAATGAGGTTCCGAAGAATTACCCGTATTTCCACAAAGTCCAAGAAGCTCACCTGTAACCACTTTCTGCCCTTGTTTCACTTTAATAGAATGCTGTTTAAAATGCGCAAAAAATAAATATTCTTTATTGGCCGTTTTAATAATCACTGTATTTCCCGTAACATACATTGGATTAAGCGTACCTGGCATGTTGTCTTTAATTCCATCAACAACCAAAACAACTTCGCCATCACAAGGTGCCAGTAACTCTTTGCCAAATGCGTAATAATCATCATTGGTTTTTCCGTCGGTTTTATAGGAGATTCCCTGATCATTTTCGATCACTATATCAAAGGCATTTTTCTGTGCTATACTTTCTACATGGTAATTTAATTCTTTTGTATCGCCTCCCCAGATAACCGTCCATTCACCCTTAAAAGGCAATCGTAATTTGGTTGCGTTCCTTATCATTTTCGGAAGTGAATCTGGTCTAAAAGGCGTTATGAAAAGGCCATTAATTTTTGCACTGTCATCGATGGAAATATTTAAAGAAAACAGTCCTCTTTCAAAATAAGTTTTATAACTGGCATAGGTATTTTTGTATTTCACAAACTCCCGGCTGGTGATTTTGCCTGCCTGGTTTTTAAGCCCTGTTAAAAAGTCGATTGTTTTATCAAAGGGTAATGCTTTCTGCATTTCAGTTGAGAACGAATTGAAAATGGATTGTTATGCTCCAATATTATAATCTTTCTCAAAAGTTGATGAAACAATTTTTATTGGATCTTTTTCAACCTGGGTAAAAGCATTTGAAACCAAAAATAAAAATGCCAGCATTGTTATGAATCTTTTCATGGTTATTATCTTGTACTTTTAAAATTTAGAAAAAAGTTTTATAGCAACGTGGTAATTCAAAAATAATTTATAAAAAAATTGGCCAAACCGGATTATAAAAATTTTTCAACAATTATATCTGCCACGATTTTATCAATTGGAAACGTCAACATCTCACTTGAAAATACAGTCTTGTCAATGAACCGAAATGTCTCAATTGAATTATTTTTTTTATAAATTTCTAATTGTGCTGGGGTAAAATCGAATGGCTTGTGTACCAGTTTAAATTTTATGGGTTCCATAGGTTTGATTGCATAATAAATGGAGATAATCTGGTCGGCAGGATTAAAAGCACTTTGCTGGTAAAAATCGGTCGTATAAATATGTTGCTCTACCTCAATTTTTAAATCCATTTCTTCCATAAATTCCCGCTTCAGACAATCTCTCGTACCCTCGCCATGTTCTAAGCCGCCACCCGGAAATTTAGTGTAGTATTTACCACGGATATATTCATCACTGACCAATACCTGGCAAGGTTCATTTATATAAATCCCATAAACTCTTACATTGAACATCCCTATTCTTTTA
>JBDTEF010000092.1:0-7233 GCA_039922615.1 Ginsengibacter sp. | reverse complement strand
GGAAAGTTTGTTCTCTTTCACTAAAATTCCAATCATTGCTGCAGTGAGACTTTTTGATACGGACCATCCGAGCATTACTGTATTTTTATCAAAGCCGGGTGCATATTCTTCTGCGATGATATTGCCATCATAAACAATAATTGTGGCTCTTGTGTAAGCTGAATAACCGTCCAATGTAGTTGCCTGCATTATATTGTCAACTGCGCTTTGGAGTAGCGCTTTATTAATTTTCGTAGAAGTGGTTTCAACTACTTTATCTCCATAAGGCCAGGGAATGGCTTCGCTATTAGTTTTAGTGGGAGAGGGTAATAAGAATTTTTGTTTCCGTATGTCTGCTTCACTAAAATCGTTGACCATCGTGCAGCCAATCCCTTTTCGGTAGATCGTTTTTCTTTTTGCCATTCCCCACACGGATCCTGTAACGGAAGCGTCATTTTCATTCACTGTAAAAGAGCCAAGTGATAAGGGAAATTTGGAAAGGTCTTCATTAATCACATCAGCCGCGTTACGATGCTGAAGATAAATTGCAGAACAAAGGTTCTTTGAGCCATAACCACTGATAGCAGGGAAAACAGTAAATGAAAGCCAAATAAATGCGCCAACAATAAAAAGTATTACCACTAAAATTATCATCTTAAAAATTTTCTTATTGGCATGAAAGGTATTTAAAGTATTTAAAATGCTGCTATTTTGAAGCCATGAAAAGTAATTGAATTAGCGTTGATAATCTTTAAAACGTTTGCAGCGCTGAAACAGCATAGATTGCAAGAGGTGTCCAATTTCAGACGATCAGAACGCATAACGATTAGTTGAACCAGACGGCGTAACCTTTTCTTCTTAATTCTATCGAAAGTTTTTTTTCCATTAGTAATGCTTCAGCTCTGTTCATCGCCTTTTGGTTTATGTGATCGTATAGACTTGGCCGCAAATAGGAACCATATTTTTCTGCGATATAGGCGGAAAGTTTATGTCCCTTTTTATTGATGTAACCGGTTTTATGCTGGATAAATCGCTCTGCTGGAGTCTTGCTTGTCATGCCAACATATAGACATTCGAGTACGCCATTAAATTGTGGATTTGCATGGCGAAACCTGGTATTTTCTGTAAAAACCCGTTTAGATAATTCTATTACGTAAACCTGGTATCTCATTTATTATAGAATAGCTATTCTTTCATTAATTCAAAGTGATCATTTCCTTTCATCCATTCCCGAAAAAGGTCTTGAATCCTTACTCACGCCAAAGGTTTTAGAAGGCGCCGCACCCATTTCAATTACCATATTTCCTCCTGCCATCAGGTCTTTGTACCAAATGTATGATTTCGGGTACGCCTTACCGTTATACGTGATTCCCTGGATGTAAATATTTTTCTTGCTGTTATTTTTATACGTAATCATCATTGTATTTCCATTTCCCAATTGGATATTGGCCTTGTCCATTGTTGGGCTGCCAAATACATACATTCCATTCGAAGGATTTACCTGGTAAAATCCAAGTGCTGACAATATATACCACGCCGACATCTGTCCTACGTCTTCATTGCCAATAATGCCATCATGTTTATCTGTATAAAAATTATCCAAAATGTACCGGACTTTCTCCGCCGTTTTCCATGGCTGTCCTACAAAAGGATAGAGGTAGGTAATGTGATGCCCCGGCTCATTCCCATGCGCATATTGACCGATCAAACCTGTGATGTCACTCGATGCTTCTTTACCCATATCGCCTGTAACGATAAATAAAGAATCCAGTTTTGCAGCAAATGCTTTATCACCTCCCTGCAGGGCAATCAGACCTTCTACATCCTGTGGTACCAGCCAGGAATATTGCCAGGCATTTCCTTCGGAAAAATCATCTGCTCTGTGAACCGATACGAAAGGACTGAAGGGTGTTCTCCATGAATTATCAGCCAACCTACCGCGCATAAAATGTGTTTCCTTATCAAAATAGTTTTGGTAATTTTTTGAACGCTTACTGAAATATTCAAAATCTTTCGTCTTGCCCAGTCTTTTGGCCATTTGAGCAATACCCCAATCAGATAATGCATATTCTAATCCGTTAGCAACTGATTCCACCATACTGTCTGCCGGGATATATCCCATGGACTTTACGAATTTCATTCCTTTTTCATCCTGCATGGCAGAGTTCTTCACTGCTTCCCAGGCAAGGTCTTTATCGAAGCCATCAAAGCCTTTTAAAAATGCATCTGTTACCACCTGAATGCCACTGTGGCCGGGCATTGTATTGGTTTCATTGCCCATGAGATGCCAAACAGGAAGTTTACCCTGTTGTTGATAAATAGCCAGCATAGAATTGATCATATCATTCACGCGGTCCTTCTGTATAACCGTAAAAAGGGGGTGTGCTGCGCGATAAGTATCCCAAAGCGAAAAGGTCGTCAGGTTGGTAAAAGACGTATTTTTATAAACCTTTTTATCAGTTCCTAAATAATCACCGTTCACATCATTAAAAATGGAAGGTGCAATCATTGTGTGATACATTGCTGTATAGAACGTCCGCAAACGTTCACTATCATTGGTTTCTACCTTTATCCTGCTTAATTCTTTATTCCAGGCAGCATCGGCATTTTTAACCACCCTGGTAAAATCCCAGTTTGGAATTTCTTTGTTGATATTCAATAGGGCATTTTGTGTACTTACCGGTGAGATACCAACTTTTACTAGAATTTTTTCACCATTTCTAGTAATGAATAAAGCAGCTCCACGAATTCTGCGGGCTGTTAAAGATGTTCCCTGTTGCTGTGCTGTACTGTCATACACCAAAAAGTTTTTCATTGGTTTTGAAAAAATGGCTGTAAAATAAATGCGCTGATCATTTGCCCAACCTGTTGAAAAACGATAGCCTGAAATGGTGCTGTCATTTATTTTTTCAATAAAAGTTTTTACCGGAGAATCCCATCCGATACCGCTTTCAAGGTCGACTATGATCTTGGTATCTTCAGAAGCTGGAAAAGTATATCTATGAAAACCGACTCTTTCAGTCGTTGTCATTTCGGCCATTACACCATATCTTTTTAAAAATACGGAATAATATCCCGGTACTGCTGTTTCATCATCGTGCGAAAACAAAGAATAATATCCACTATTTTGATCTCCTGCTTTTCCTCTTGCCATTGTTACATTGCCAATTACGGGCATAAAAGAAATGTCGCCAAGGTCTCCAATGCCTGTTCCACTAAGGTGTGTATGGGCAAAGCCGATAATAGTTGAATCTGAATAATGATATCCTGAGCACCAATCCCAACCCTGGGAAATATTTGTGGGCCCTAATTGTACTGCGCCGAAAGGAACATTGGCACCAAGAAATACATGGCCATGGAAACCTGTGCCGATAAATGGATCAACATATTTAGTGTAGGAAGTTCCTTTGTCTAATGGTACATTCCTGGTAGTACCACAGGAAGAAATAATTGTTGCGAAAGCCAAAAGAAATCGGGTGAGTTTGTTCATGTATAAATAATAAAGATTTGTATGAATATCATTGGGATTCTCTACTTGTATTGATGTAAATTTCAACAATAGTTTTGAATCAATCTATTACCATAAATATACACTGGTTTGTGGAAGCAGAACTGCAAAACCGATTTTTTCATCTGATATAAACAAAGGCTGGTTTTTTCTTTTTAAAAGAAGATGGTAAAAGAAAAAATACCCGGGCAAATGAGGAGATAAAAGAAAAGCTGATAGACACACCTTTTTTTATAAAACTCGATTTGCCTGAACCTGAAATAATTAAAATCAGCAATAGTCAAATTCCATTACTACATTCTGTTTCCTGCTTATAATTATCAACTTTCAATTTCCGGGTTGATTTGAACCAAAATACGCCAGTTATAATTGCTGCTACGGCCAAAATAATTGCTACGTGTTCATTATTAGCCCAGATCCAATAAACTCCATTGTTGTCAAATGTAAATGCAATGCACAAAAATCCAAGCATCAATGTAAAACTCATCAACAAATTTCTCTTTTTCATTTTCTTCATTTTTAGGTTGACAATTATTTGTCGGTGTAAAAGTAGGTCGCGCTAAAAATAAAAGGAAGGAAACGGGGGTTGAAAAAGGGTGGAGAGGAAGGTTGAAAAAAGGTTTATTAAATGCTATCTGATTGGTTTTCAAATCTTTTTGTTTCCTTGCGGTTTTTAATTCCAAGTATTCTATAAATTTGGTTGATATGAGTTTTCAGTGTACTCAACTCAATGTGAAGCGCTGCTATTATTTCTTTATTTGAATTCCCCTTTAATATTAAGTCAAAAACTTCTTTTTGTCGTAAGCTCAGCTCTGATAGCTTGTTATCTTTTTTGGTATTTTTTTCTGCATTTTCTTTTTGTAGATTGCTGATCATTAATTGTGTTTTCTGCTTTTCAATACTGAGCCATATAACAGCTATGACGGCGATGATCAGTGCCAATAGAATGGCAACTGAAGGATAATCACTCCAAAAAAGTTTTACCTTTTTACTATCAATCCTAAATGCAACCAGAGAAAAAAAGAGGAAAATGACCATAATTTCCAGCATCTTTTGTCTTCGGTAAAGAAGGTCCGTTATTTTGGTTAACATTGCCATATTGTATTTTTGAAAATTACCTGCCAACGTCCGGGTATTTGGAAAGCAATCAACTCATTCCTTATCTATCCTGGTAAAGATTACCCATTGAAAAGATAAAATTGAAGTTAACGACTAATAGCCAAATTGAAAATCTTCTGCCGGATTCTTTCAGGTACCAGTAAATTGAGGTTTCACTTTGCAACCCTGATATTACAGCGTTTTGTTGTCTTATATTGTTTCTCGTCCTCATAGAATTTATCAGCCAGGCAGTTCTATTCACTTTATAATAATTTTTAAACCAGTGAAAGGCCAGTCCTCAAATATCGACAACTCACATTTTAAAAAATGAGTAAATCTAATCGGTCCGCATGTGCAAAGCTGAATGTACGCTGCTGCCTTTTTATTGGTCGTCAAGTTGTGTCATTATTTTAGTCCTGGCATTTTCCCATTCATCGTCAAGAATACTAAAATAAGCTGCATTCCTGGTTGTTCCATTGGCTTGTATTTTGTCTTTGCGTAATATGCCTTCAAACTTACCCCCGATTTTCTCAATGGCTTTTCTTGATCTTTCATTTGTATCCTTTGTCTTTAGTTGTACCCTTATGGTTTTTAAGGTCTCAAAACAAAAAGTCAATAGTGCAAGTTTACATTCAAGATTTACTTTGGTCCCCCAATACTCTTTTGCTATCCAGGTCCAACCAATTTCTAATTTTCTATGTTCTGGAAATATTTCAAAAAATCTTGTCGAGCCAATTATTTTTTTAGTGGGTTTGTGATAAATGACGAATGGATATTCATTTCCTTTTTCTCTTTCACTTAGCGAAGCAGCGTAAGTTTTTTCAAACGTTTTTTTGACTGAACAGTCTGTAGGAATAAGTTGCCAAAGTTCCTTATCGGATGCTGCAACATATAATTCTTCAAAATGTTCTTTTTGTAGTGGTAATAGATTTACCGTTTGTCCTGTCAATATGGTTGGATGAGGTATCCAATTTTTATTCATAGATGTGATATCATTTAGGAATGCTGCTGACGTTTGAGTATTGGCGAAATACGGGAATAGGTGCTGGTCAGTCCCGGTCCAAATGCTGATTGAAAAACTTTGTTGAAGATAACAACAAAAAGCTAAATAAAAAATGTCTAACCCCTAACCAAATCACAATCTAAAAAATGTCGCAATCTGTCGCCGTAGATATCAGACACATATCCTTTTGTAGTGTGTGTCAATTCCTGTCCAATAACAGATGGCAAAATGAAAGTCATCAGAATTAGTAGAATTATTCGCATATAAAATCGGTTACGCCTAACGTTTGCGTTTTTGAAAAGGTGGGGACATCATTGATTGTGCAGCCTAAAACAAATGCTGATTGAAAAACTGAATTTGAAGATAACAACAAAAGCCAAATTGTAACTGGTCTGCCGGAAGCGCTGCTGATGCCTTCAAAAAAACGTTCGAGAATTGTCTCTAAGAATTCACTCTTATTTTCATTAGACTCTTCGTGAATAAGTTTAATTCCCGTTTACTCGCCATACATATGTTTAGGGGAGCTTTTACCATCAAATAAATTAACCATATTGTAAATTATTCCTTCACTATTGTCGGCAATATTTATTCGTGACGCATTTTTTAATTGTTCGTTATTATCAATCTTGTTGAGTTCTTGTTTTTCCAAATCTGTCAATCCATTGTTTGGAGTATAAGTCAAGAAGTCAACGTTTTTTTCTCAATAATATTTTAATTGTTGTCTCTGCATATTCTTCAATGTCTTGGAGTAGTTCAAGAAGTAATGCGAAGGCATTTTTGTTTTATAATCCAATTGGTACAAAATTTTGTCAATAGAATGTTAGTCAACTTGTAGCACCTCCACAATACTGGCAGCTTTAAGTTTGTTATGAATTTTTGCATTGTCAATTCGTTCATAAGTCCACTAAACCAAAGGTGTTCATTTACTGTCATTCCTCCAAGTACTTCAACTTTTTCAACAGTGTGTAAAATTTCTTCTTTAGTCATTTTCCAGGGTGTTATTTTAAAATAGCAGGTATTTTGTATTTTCACAAAAGTTGAAAACATTCCTGCGTGTACGATCAGGCGGGCTATTACAATCCGGTTAAGGCAGGATTGTGTAACTTACCGGAAGAGTATTTTAATTCATCGCCAAAATTTTATACAACCACTTTACATGATTTCAAAACACTTACAAATTATTTTGAATAAAATAGAACTTTATTAATTTAGCTATTCATCGTTGGTGTATAACACACAGCGATGGCGACAATATAAGCGAAGACCAACCGGGGCGAAAAAAAACACATCATTGTGACAGAATCAACCATCGAAATTATCGCCGGATTTAAAAAAATGAAAAAATAAAATCATGAAAATTTTTAGAATCATTTCATTTTTTACAATTATTTTATTTTTGAATTGTGAAGCAATTGGACAATCGAAAAATGCCATATCAGCATACAGTAAAACCAAGATTAAACGCTACTCAAACCGACCTCAAACTGTAGTCAATCAAACGGTGTCATACAATAGCAATTGTTTAAAAATAGACGGCAAAGAAACCTTTGTTTATAGTGCGGCATTTCATTATTTCCGATGCCCAAAAGAATTGTGGCGAGACCGTTTTCAAAAAATTAAAGATGCAGGTTTCAATACTGTGGAA
>JBDTEF010000091.1:0-9724 GCA_039922615.1 Ginsengibacter sp. | reverse complement strand
CCCTTAATTTTATTGTATTGTTGCAGGAACGAATTTACTATTCCCGGCAGATTATCCTCGCGATTCTTGCTACATAACAATTCAAGGAATTTCTTTGTGATGGTAGATATTCTCCCTTCTGTAATCGCAGAAAGTATTTTAAATTTCTTATCAGATTTTATGATAGGGCTGTTCAGCATCACCACAAATTCACGACTGCTTTTAATAATGTGCTGAAGCACCTGCACATCAGCACGTACTTCATCCATTTGGTTCATCTCTCCGGAAATATCAATAAGGCTTTTTGCGTACCGTTGTGCTAAACGTGGATTATTCATAACTTTTTGGGATTAATTCAATTCAACATTTTGAGTCAACTGCTGAATATATTGTTCCTGATCAGCCTTATTATTTAATTCTCTGCGAAGTACTTTCTCGCTTACTTCCAAAACAAGATTTCCTACCTGGTTTTTAAGGTCTGTAATAGCAGCCATCTTTTGTTGGTGGATTACATTTTGTGCATCAGCAACTATTTTCGTCATTTCTGCCCTTGCTTCTTCTTTTGCTTCGGCAATGATCCTATCACGCGTCTCTTTTGCATCTCTCATCATTTGTGCTCTTTCCTCACGCGCTTTGGCAAGCAATTCTTCATTTTCACTTTTTAAATTTTGCATTTCCTTTCTTACATTTTCTGCAGAAAGAATTGAATCGTTGATATTTTGCTCTCTCTCTTTCAAAGCACCTACAATTGGCTTCCAGGCATATTTTGCCAAAATGAAAAATACAATGCCAAAGGCAATTAATGTCCAGAAAATAAGGCCGATTTTAGGAAGTAATAATTCCATGGGTTATTTATTTTAAATGGTTCGGGTAATTTCTTACCAAATTTATTATAGTAAGAAAAGCTTCGAAGAAAAAATCAGCTGGTGCCAATCAATATATTAAAAAAAAAATTAAAAAAAATTATTGCATCCTCCGTCCTGTACTTTGGATGCAATAATAGGGTTACGTACCGGCTTATTTAAGAACAGCCAATAATCCTGCAATTACTGCGAAAAGGGCAACACCCTCAATGAACGCAGAAGTAAGGATCATGTTTGTACGAATGTCGTTAGACGCTTCTGGCTGGCGGGCAATCGCTTCTACTGCACCTTTACCAATCTGACCAATACCGATACCTGCACCAATTGCAGCAAGACCAGCACCGATAGCACCACCTAAATGGGAAACAGAAACATCTGCTAATAAAGTCAATAATGACATAATACTTGGTTTTTGTTATGAATAAAAAAGTTTATAAAAGTCCTGCTTCTATCACACCCGGATGTACATCATGGTCACTTCCTTCAAAACCCTGACCGATAAAAATAGCAGTCAAAACAGTGAAAATAAATGCCTGGATAAAAGCTACTAATATTTCAATAAAATAAATAAAAATTGTAAATGCCATCGATACGGGAGAAAACCCGAATCCTGCTACAGGCGTCATTTCACCAAATATAAAGATCAATGAAATGAAACTTAAAATGATAATGTGCCCTGCCACCATATTGGCGAAAAGACGTATAATCAAAGCTCCCGGTTTTATTAGGAAAACCCCTGCAACCTCTACAGGAACAAGAATTAATTTCACAAGAAAAGGAACTCCCGGAGGCCAAACGATGTGCTGCCAAAAATGGCTGGTGGTACTAAATAAAATAACAACCAATGCGATAATACCGAGTACAAAAGTAAAGGCAATATTGCCCGCTACGTTTGCGGAACCCGGCAACATACCAAAAATGGCGTTGAATAAAATAAAGAAAAATAAGGTCAAAAGAAAGGGCATATAACGCTCCCACCTTTTTCCTAAATTCACTTTTGCTACATCTTCCCTGATAAAGGTAATGATGGGTTCCAACAAACCCTGGAAACCGTTTGGAGCCGATGTTACACCTATACCTCTTTTGTATTTTTTAGCAACATTGATCATTAGGATCACAAAAATAAACATGGCCAGGAATGTTTGCACCACATTGCGTGTAAGTGAAAAATCATACACTTTCACAGCTGGATCTACAGGTACAATACTATTATTCTCCAATTTATAACCGTTGTAAGTTTCTTCGCCATGATGTCCAAACCTTGATGAAGAGAAAACGGACAAGCCATTTTGTGGAGAATAAAGAATGATAGGAAGGGGAATGGCTGCATTAAAATCACCCAAAGTGAAAAAGTGAAATTCATATCCATCCTGTACGTGGCCAAGAATTTCTTTTGTAGGATTAAATTTTTCTTCTCTTTCTGCAAAGCTTTCATGATTTTCCTGCGCAAATACTGTTTGCGCAGAAGATACCAATAAAAGGCTGAAAATAGCTACCAATAAGGATTTCATACTTTTGCAAACCATATTTCCTCTAAATTTTTTGCAAAGATAAGGAGTTTAACTCATTGAAAGAAAAAAGTGGCGCAGATTTTAAGTCTTTTTGCCATACCTTCTTAAGTCTTTTAGAACAACAGTGAAGGACATAAAAACTATTGTTTGCCTAATCACAATACGCTGATGATGTTGCAATAAATAATTACAAAAATTCATTTTGCAATTATTTTCGTCCAAAACAGCTTTCTACAATAATCCCTTTTCATAAGCTAATTTCATAGCCTGTGCCCGGCTGTTTACATGCAACTTCTGGTAAATATTTATTACGTGCTTTTTTGCAGTATGCGGACTTATATTTAACTGGGCGCCGATTTCCTTATAAAGAAATCCTTTCACCAAAAGTCCCAATATTTCCTGCTCTCTATCAGTAAGGTCAAAAAAAGTTTTCTTAGGATCAAATGTTGCTTTTGCATCCCTCGTCACCTTATTGTTTTGCACCAGTTGCAAAATTTTATAGGCAATTCCGGGAGATATTGGCCCGGCATCATTTTCATACATATTCAATAACATACCGGCGATATTTTCAGCGCTTTCATCTTTTAAAAGATAACCAAATGCGCCGGCTTTAATGGCAACAAAAATTTTCTCCTCATCATCAAAAATAGTAAGGACGACAAATTTAACTGAAGGAAAAAGGGCTGATCCTGCAGCTATGGCTGCTATACCGTCCATCTTTGGCATCTCCAAATCCATTAACACAACGTCAGGCAATGAAGACTGATCTAATAAATTCATTTTTTCCAAAAAATCGACACCATCCTTCGCAGAAAATATAATTTTAAATTCAGGATGACGGGAAAGTTTATCGTTTAAAATATTCCGATCGCCTGATTTATCATCCACTATGCCAACCTTTATAATCATATTGGCAAGATTACTATTTTTTTGCAGGTAGCATATAATCCTTTTGGATAATCCCCGCTATTGAAAAATTTAAATAATAAGATTGATGGAGGTTCCCACACCAGGCGTGGAATTAATCTGTAGGTGAAGATCCGCTTCTTCCGATCTTTTTTTCATATTTAACAAGCCATTTCCTAATTCTATACCGGCATAAGTATCTGCATCAAATCCTTTACCATCATCATAAACACCCAAAACCCAATGTTTATCATCAACTTTGCTGGTAACAATAATATTTTTTGAAGATGCATGTTTAATCGCATTCGTAACTGCCTCCTGTATGATACGTACTATATGAAGCGCAGTGGAATGGGAAAGATCTTTATCTTCTGAAGCATCTCCTTCAACTTTGAAATTTATAAAGGGATAATAGTTATTAAAAGGCTGAATAAAATTCCTGATACGAATGAGGCAATCCTGTGCAGAGTAGTTTGTTTTTTTTAAGGCCCAGATTGTTTCCCTCAACGAGGTAATAATTTCCTTTGAAGCGAACCTGAGATCACTAATGATCAGATCGCGCGAATCATTGTCCTGGTCATTTTCCAACAATCCCGATTTATATAATAAGGCATTGGCATAACCGCCTATATTATCATGAAGATCTCTTGAAATACGTTCCCTTTCCATTTGCATATTTTTTTCAGCTTCCAACAATCTTAATTTTTTCTGATAAGCCCGCCTTACAAAACTATTTATTATATAAATCATGGTTACAAGACAAAGCAAACCAATACCAGAAATGAACCACCACGTTTTCCAAAAGGGCGGGTCGATAGTAATTGAAATTTCTTTTAAAGGATGTGCGTTATTATTAAAGTAACGGGATGCATAAATTTGAAGAGTATATTTTCCCGGCGGCAAAAAATATCTGACGGTTTGCAGATCTTTATTGATTATCCACCTGTCATCTATTCCCATCATCCTGTATTGATAAACGTATTGACCTGGATTACTATTTCCCATTGCTGTAAAATCGAAGGATAACAGATTTTGGTCATAGGGTAAACTAATTTTACTAATATTCCAGGCTGCCGTATCGCCAATCATTTCTTCGTTATTTACCTGGATATTGGTGATTATAACATTCAACTTTTGATCTTCAGCTTTAATAGCAGCCGGGAAAAAACTGCTTCCACCATTTACACCTCCATAAAAATATTCACCGTCATTGGCTACTGCCATTGCATTTGTATTGAATTCATTTTCCTGTAATCCATCTTCTCTTGTAACCTGCAAAAAATTTTTGTCCCTATTTATTTTAATGATTCCTTTATTGGTACTGCACCATAAATTATTATCCTTGTCAAGGATGATTGTGTAAATGCATTCGTCAGGCAGTCCTGTGCTTCTGTTGTATTGTTCCAATATTTTACCCGACTGATCTATTTTAAAAATTCCTTTATTCGTTCCCATATAAATCAGATCATCACCAGATCTTGCAAAACTTCGAACACCCCCCGTATTTTTAAAAGGAATTCTTTTGACAATATGAAAATCAGCTGTATCTAAAAATAACAACTCATCATTGGAATGAGTAATGATTTGACCATGGTATAAAAAGCCGCTATGTGTATAAGCCGAAGTAAACTCATACTGACGGACTGAATTATCCGAAAATTTCAAACGATAAATTGAGCTTTGGGATTGTACGACCGCCTCACGGTCATTTTGGTATAAAAAATTAGCAAAATAATTAAGTCCCGACCTGGCAGCAGTTATAGAAGTTTTTATGGGAATCCTGGTTAAACTTTTCAGGTCAGGGCTGAGCCTGGCAATAAATTTTGCCCCGGCCATGAATAAAAAATATTCATTTTGGCTGTTTTTAATGATTTGATTCACAGCAATGGGTAAATCATCACCTGGGATTTTAATTATATTCCGGATTAATCGCTGTGTTGTATCATAAATAAATAGACCGCCTTTTGAAGTCCCCAGTAGCACACGGTCAATCTTTTTGTCGGGAAAAATGGTAAGGGCATTATTTTTATTACCCTGGGTTATGCCATAATATTTAATTTGATAATTACTATTAATGATCTTTCTTATTCCGCCGGATACTGTCGAAACCCAAAGGTTGCCGAAATTATCCTCCCTGATAACATTGATCGCCGAATTAGCAATTGATTGATTCTGAAAATTGACCAATTGTGTTTTTATTTCGAGAAATTCTTTGTCTGTTTCAAACAGGTCATTATCCAGGGAAACCATGTTTTTTTTGTGCCAAGAAAATAGATTGCACCTAAAATTATTATTAAATTTTAATTTTTCTGAAATGCTATTATTTGTCAAACCTGTCGAGAAATTATAGGAAGATAAAAAATTGATTCCTGTTCTATGAAATAACACTTCGTTTCCTGACTTCATTTTAAGGAAAAATGTATTTATCGAAAAAAACTGTTTGCTTTTGGTGATAAGTTCTCTTTTTTGCAAATCCCATAAATAAAGAATAGACTGCTGAAGAAAAATTACTTTATGATCAATAATATTGGATGAAATTTTTACACCATTATCTAATTTAAAAAGATCTTTATCAAAGTTGATTTTGGTTTCCGCTAATTTTTTATAAGAATCGCTATCTAATTCTATGATGGATCCTGTGGGAAGCGTAAAATAAATAATGCCATCAATTTCTCCAATAAAATATGGCGATTGATTATTGGAAGGAGTGCAATTATATATTAGTTTAAAACGATTACTTTCGATATCGTACTTGGTGATTCCCCTGCTATGACTTATTAAAAAATCTCCATTTTTACATTTATAAAAATTCGCGTTTTTATCATCCGGCAAGCCGGGCTGAATAGGCACCAATTGAAAATTCTCACCATCAAACTTTTGAATGCCATTAGGGAAGCTGATCCAGCAAAAATTATTTCTATCAATTTCCATGTCAGCAATGGTGCTTTGCAATAAGCCTTCGTTTACACTATAAGAAAATGTTTTATATCGCTTTAATGGCTGTGCAGTTAGTTCAAAATGAAATGAAATAAACAAGAAAAACAATAAAATCTTAAAACACTTCAATTTGTACAAAATTTATTGATTCAAATTATATAAAGCCGGATTGCAGACTAATTCAAAGAAATAGAGGTTGTTTATGGTGAGTAGCTATTATTTTGATATTAAAATTATCTTATCAATGTCACCACCTTACATTAAATATTCTTCACAATTTTAAAATATGCCAGAAGAACCATTTTTTGACGCCTTCACCAACTATTATCAATGATCAATTTACACTAAAACTTGCATCATGAAAAAAAATTATTTAATATTTCTTTTCTTAAAAAACCTTTTGTGTAATTATTCATTTGGCCATTTTAAAATAAATCTTCGAATAAAATTTTTTCTTTCGACATAAAGTATAGAGGACATAGCAAAGCAGGCCATCTTTATTTGTAAGATGGCCTGCTTATTTAAATTATCTAAAGATTACTCTTTTACAATCTTAATTGTGTGTATTTCACCAATTACAATCGCCTTAATGAAGTATACTCCCGGAGTGATACTACTTACATCAAGTATTTTACCGGGTGATACATCCTTCCACTGTTTTATCTGCTGTCCCTGGAGATTAAAAAGGGTAATCATCTCAACGATCGAACTACTTCTAACTGTAATTTGTGATTTTACAGGATTTGGAGAAAATGAGATCACCAAATTCGAATTGATAACTACCGGAACTATTGGCGACAAACTACTTTTACCATCCATATCTACCTGCTTTAAGCGATAGAAGGATTGCCCACTCATTGGTTCAGTATCTGTAAAACTATAACTAATAATAGAAGAAGAATTACCGTTGCCATCTACAAAACCTACCTGGATAAAGTTAATACCATCAAGGCTGCGAAGTATTTCAAAACCTTTGTTGTTTTGCTCTGTAGCCGTTTTCCAGGTAAGGAATACGTTCTTTTGAACTGGCTGATATTGAGCGTTAAAGGATATGAGTGTTACAGGCAAACCACTTTTTGTGAAAAATTGTGCGGTATCGGAATAAGAACTCATTAGTTCTCCTGAAGAATCAACAGAGGCTATTCTCCAGATATAAGTGGTGTCTCCTATTAAATTAGTTAACTCATATTTATGTTGGGTATTATTCTTTATTCCCCTGGTTGTCCACGATTGGTTTCCACTCAATCTAAATTGCAGAGAATAGTCTGATACGCAAGTAAGTGCATTCCAGTTTAAAGTAGCAGCAGTGAACCCTATGTTTGTAGTTGTCAACCCTTGCGGTACCGGTGGCGTTAATTGCACTGTATCACTCTTGCCCAGACTTCCGCCTGAACCTGTACCTGTTGCTGTTGCATAATAAACCCCTTGCGGCAGTAAACTGAAAGTGGTATTGGCGGTTACTGCAACTGAAGCACCGTACGCTTTTCCGTAGCGATAAAGTTGAACAGTATATGGAGCCTCGCTGTTACTTACATTATATTTTATTGAATTACTATTGCAGTCCTTTCCACGAATCACACTGGCGACTTCAATTTTCGCAGTATCAGACAACGTTTTGAAAGTTGCCGTGTCAGAATAATTGCTCACAAGGCTGTTGACAGGATTCACAGAAGCCACCTGCCATGTGTATTCAGTATAAGGAGCAAGACTGGTAAGATTATAATTACCCGGGTTATTTGTTGGAGTATTTAAGGTAGTCCACGTGGCACTTCCTGTTTTTTTATACTGTATCCTGAAATCTTTCATACAGGTAGGAGCCACCCAATTTAGTTTCGCTGTGTGTACACCTATATTTGAGGTAGTTAAAGAAGTTGGTGTAGGTGGCAGGAATGTGGTATTATCACTCTTACTAAATGCCTCATCAGTAGCTCCATCGCCATAAACCGTTGCATAATAAACACCATCGGGAAGATTACTAAAGTCAACAGTAGCTGCTGTAGTTGTTGTACTGTCGTAAATCTTTCCATCACGATATAGTCTCACCTTGTAGGGAGAATGGCTCTTGCTCAAAGTATAAGAAAGGGAATTCTTATTGCACTCATTACTTTGTATCTCAGTAAGCACTGCAATTTTAGCAATGTTTACCTGGGTGAAAGAATCAGATATTGCATAGGCAAAAAAATCATAATTATAATATCCATTAATTTTAATATAATAATACTGTTGGGATAAGTTGGTTAGATTAATTATTGCTAGCGGAGAAGTCTGTGTATTTTTAGATGCAATAGGGCTGCCTGCTGTATCTTTATAAATTGCATAATTGTAATAGGGAATACTATTATTATTTATGTTAGGCTCAAACTTTAGTGTGATTTTTAGGTCGCCGGATCCCGTGTAATTGATCTTCCACCAGTCAGTTGTATCTCGTTTAAGATCCTGGTAAAATCCTACGTGTCCTGTTGTTTCCCTGTTTGACAATAATGTCTTTGCCTCATAAGGAAATTTATTGGGTTCAGCCAAAGTATCTGCGGAATATTGATAAAGCTTTAGCGAATCCGTTAAAGTATAGGGTGAAAATTCACTATTATAGTAACAGGCTACTTTGACATAATAAGTACCTGCTGCCAGACCATCAGTTACTAATTTATAACCAGGACTGATAGTAGTCCTTGAGTTGATTATAGTTTTCCCATCTTTATCCAATAAAAACATATTTAAATATGAGCCATTATTGGTAGTAATGGTGAGATCTAATTGTCCGTCATGGGGTATCATTATTTTATAATAATCACTTGTATCCCGTTTATTATTGTTGTAATATCCTACATGACCGGTTACGGTTTTATTTACAGAAAGAGGAATCGCACTTTGAGGGCTGTTGTTAGGCTCATTGTCATTAGCCTGCGCGGGAGAAATTAAACTAGAGGTAAGGGTATAAGGAGAATATTGGTAATTATAATAGGAGGCTATTTTTACATAATAAGTGCCTGCAGCTAATCCATCTGTGCTTAATGTGCCTGATGGGCTTATTGTATTTTTTTCACTAATTAGGATTGTGCCATTGGCATCGTATAAATAAATATTGATATAGTTACCATTCTCGGTGGTTAGCTTCAAATCAAGCCGGCCATCTTTTGAAGTAGTTATCTTATACCAGTCCGCTGTATCCCTGTAATTATTATTGTAATATCCCACATGCCCGGTAACAGTAGCGTTTTCAGACAAGTTTAAAGCGGTTACCGTAGAGTTATTCGGTTCCAGATCATTTGCCTGTGCAGGGGGGACTAAATTATTTATAAGGGTGTAGGGAGTAAACTGGTAATTATAATAGCAGGCAATTTTTACATAGTAGATACCTGCAGCCAATCCATCTGTACTTAAAGTACCTGATGGGCTAATTGTATTTTTTTCACTAATTAGGGTTGTACCGTTGGCATCGTATAAATAAATATTGATATAGTTACCATTCTCTGTGGTCAGGTTTAAATCAAGCCGGCCATCTTTTGTGGTGGTTATCTTATACCAGTC
>JBDTEF010000090.1:0-3848 GCA_039922615.1 Ginsengibacter sp. | reverse complement strand
GTATTAGTGGGGCTAAAATTGAAACTAAACGTAGGATTTCTTACGATTTGAATCGTAGTCTGATCCTGGGAACATCCCCAAAAAAAAATTGCCGTAAAAAAAAAGAGGAGGAAATTTATTTTCATTTCAAAAATTGAGTGAAACAAACGTATTCAACAATTACTATATCGATGCGAAAGAAATGTAAACACATGAAGTCATTAGCAATATTAAAATTAAGCAGATCTTTTTTATTAAGAGATTTTAATTGAGTATATAAAATACGTGTAGAAATATAATCTCACTAATTGGGAAATAAACTCCAATTTTCTCAGACGAAATTAATGATGAAAATGGCAAAGATTTAGGTTTGGGCTTCCTCATTGGAAGGCATGTTTCAGTGTGCTGACAGTGAACTGCAATTGCTCAACCACAGCTTGTGATTGTTCGTATAAAACTTTATAATCTTTATGTTGTTCGGCTGTTTGCATAAAAGAGAAACAAAGATAAACAATAACATAATAATAATCGTCTAACCATTGCAGTTATCAACAGCTTCCGGCCAAATATTGATATCTTTTTCTCTTGTGTATACTTTGCAATGAAACACCCTGAAGTATCCATAGGAGTTGCTCACTGCTAACAGATAGTGTAGTGGTTTCTGCTTTTAAAAGGGGCAGTTCATAGTTCCCTTTTTTCAAATCTTTTATGGTAAAGCGAAAGGCCATCACCTTCCCATAGTAACAGTTTTACCTGGTTACGTTTTTTATTAAGAAAAATAAACACCGCACCGCTCAATATATCGCCATGCATTTGTGAGGATACAATGCCGCTAAGGCTGTCGAAGCCTTTACGCATATCGGTTTTATCGTTATACAAATAATTTTTGCAGGAAGCAGAAAGATGGAGCATTGCTTAACTTATGATTGCTTTAAGATAATCACTGCTTACAGGGCTGTGAAATAAAAGCCGTCTGCCGTCAGTAAGCAGTAACTCCAGATTAGCAGCAATGCCATTGAATGGAGATTGCACCTTCAGGGAAATAAATCGCTGCCTTTTGTCCAATGATCCGAAAGTTACCGGATGGGCGGAACAGTATTTCGTATACCAGTAATGAAAACTATGATAAGCGATTGACTCCTGGATGCACCAGGCTTTCTGCGAGAGACCGCTTTGCTGCCATGCTTCTATCATTAAAAACTTTTGTTTGCGGATTTCTTCTTTGCTTTGCATGAGTATATCTTTTTGGCAAAGCTATTTGTCAAAGAAGATGCAAACAAGGTGGGTTTGGACGGTGGCTTACTTACCAGGCACAATCAGGTAGGTTTTTCCTTAATAAAGAAGGGTGATATTGCTAACGTTCCAACGTAAATTTATGGTAGTGATTGCTTGATAAAAAATTTCTGCTAAAGAACCTTAAGGGCAAGTAGTTATAACGGAGTTAGCGAAGGTACTAGTTGGATTACTATCTTCAAATGCAGTAAATGTTATTTGAACACCACTTATGCAGGGAATACTTTGCCTGGCTGTATACTTACCATCTGCACCGGTGGTTTGATCAAATTGTACTTGAGTGAAATTAGGAGCAGTTGCTCTGTTGACAACCACACTGCCAGGAGTAAATCCTGTACCATTAACTGTAAAGACGGCCAAAGTTCCCTTCCCTTCCTTTGACACACTTATAACTCTTGCAGGTGTGGTAGCTGTCACTTCATTTGAGCTTCGCGATTCTCCCGCTGCATTAAACGCTACAATACTTATGGTGTATTTATAGCCACTATCAAGGCCCAGCAAATCAGCGGTTCTTACATTGGAATCTACTGTTTGAGTTCCCGTATCGTCCGATTGACCCGCAAGCTTCCCACTATAGCGTATTTTAAAACCTGATTCACTGCTTGGTTGATACATCCACGAAATACTGATCTTTCGATCTGCCACCTCGGTTACCTTCAGATTAGACGGACTGTTTAATGTGTTAAACGTGCTATTATTAAAATTGCCAGCAACAATTACTTTCCAACTGTTACCCAGACCTGTTATTTGCTTTAATAAATTAATTGAACCCTGGCCGTTGATCACAAAAAATTTACCTGATCCTGCAGATGAATCATATAAGAAAAGATTCGAATAATCATTTAACACAATTTGAGATAAATTAGCAGGCAATGTGTAATTTCCTCCAAGTCTTGTAATTCCGCCATGTCCATCAACAGTATAAAACTCAATTACACCTGTTGAACCTTCATAAAACAAGAGGTCGGTGAAACCATATCCTCTAAAACTTCCAGGAATAATCTTAGTCCAACTCTGACGCCAGTCGGTGAACTGACTGATTTGATTAATGCCACCATGCCCATCGGTAGTGTAAAACTCCCCTGTTCCCGCAACAGCATCGTAAAACAATAAATCATCAAACCCATTACCACCAAAATTTCCGGGAATAATTTGACTCCAACTATTGCGCCAATCAATAAATTGTCGAAGCAAAGTAATTCCTCCATGGCCATCAGTGGAATAAAATTCTCCCGTACCTGCATTTGCGTCATAAAACAGTAGATCAGTAAAACCATTGCCACCGAAATTGCCGGGAACGATTATGTTCCAACTATGCCTCCAATCATTAAACACCCTCATCGAAGAAATACCACCTTCTCCATCGGTGGTATAAAATTGCCCTGTTCCTGTTGAGGATTCATAGAACAAAAGATCGGTAAAGCCATTACCTCCAAAATTTCCAGGAATAATTTGTGTCCAATCGTTACGCCAATCGGTGTATGTGGCTAGCAAATCAATCTCGCCCAAGACGTTCACTTTATAAAATTCACCTTTGGACGCTGCAGGATCGTAGAAGAGTAAACTTTCCATAATATGTGGTATTAAATATGTTTAATGCTTTTAGAGGAACCAGTATTTAAGATGCGGAGGTTATACTGTTCTGCTGATCATTGATGTTGTTTAACTTGGGGGCATATGAAATATTCAATCTATTAAAAAAAGAAGAATCCATTCTTTACTTCGCTTCACCAACTAACGTGATGGCAGCAAACTCGCATCCGTCCTGGAAAAAAGATTGCTATTGAATTTCCCCGCATGATCGGTCAGGTGGGTGTCTGAGCAATAAAATAACAATAAATATTTTAAGATGAAACCGTACTTTAAAATTAAGTGAATCAAAATTGGTTTAAAAAGGTAAATTAGTAACTGGCGGAATAGAGGTGTAAACAGTATGAATGAGTTAGTAAAGTGCAAAAAGCAGGCAAACGAAAAAGGCAATTCAGCGATTAACTTTACGATTTCCGATTTAGTATTTGGGCAATTGAGCTCCTGCCGCTTTAATCAGGCGTAATAGTGGTCGTCCCACGAAACGAAAAAGTTAGCACATTAAGGCATGCTTAATTGATCATTATTGTATCTTATCTGACTTTGTTGCAGAAGGTTTTATATTGCAACAAAATTCCTATTGCAATTACGCTGTGATTGTTTAAGAGGAGTTACAGTATTATTTGTTTCCATAAAGGTTTATTTATTCTGATGTTTTATTTGTCGAGGGGTTGCCAACCTTCAGGATGTTGCAAGTTTGGATGCCTTTTGGCAACGTTATTTAAGAAAAGCCAGGGCCCTTTTTGTGATTTGGAGACCTGCGCTAACAGCAGGTACTAACTTTTATTCAGAAATCTTTTATCCGTAAGAGTTAATAGAAAATTTTCAATATCAATTTCGTCCTGGTGGGATAAGTTTAGTGGTTTGGATAAACTAGGGTCGCGGTTAATTGCATTGGGAACAACTTTGGCAGGATTATTATAAAAATCTATTACTTCATGCAATGTTTTGAACATTCCGTTATGCATGTAAGGAGGTGTAATCGCTAC
>JBDTEF010000089.1:0-5076 GCA_039922615.1 Ginsengibacter sp. | reverse complement strand
TTTGTATATTCATTTATTTGTTTCTGGAAGAATAATGGCATTTCTAAAAAAAAGTTGGGATTATATAAATTTAGTTGAATTATTTTGCAGCCATAAAATTAACCGATAAAATGATCTTATCCGATACCAGAATCCTTGAAGAAGTAGAAAAGAAAACCATTGTCATCGTTCCCTATAACCGGGAAAAATTAGGAAGTAACAGCTATGATGTGCATTTAGGTGAAAACCTGGCTACCTATAAAGACGAGGTTTTAGATGCAAAAAAACACAACGAAATCAATCATTTTATTATCCCTGATGAAGGCTTCATTTTGCAGCCAAATATGCTATACCTCGGTGTTACCATGGAATACACTGAAACCCATGCACATGTTCCTTTTTTGGAAGGGAAATCTTCTACAGGCCGCCTTGGTATTGACATTCACGCTACTGCAGGAAAAGGGGATATTGGATTTTGTGGCCATTGGACTTTGGAAATTTCCTGTAAAATTCCCGTTCGGATTTATAAAGGAATGCCCATCGGTCAACTAATTTATTTTCCATTGGAAGGAGAAGTAGAAACTTCTTATGATAAAAAAACGAATGCAAAATATAGCTATCAGCCATCTGTGCCCGTAGAAAGTATGATGTGGAAAAATAAATTTTAAGCGCATTTCTTTTCCAAATAGTCTTAATGTTTTTTACCTGAAACCTGAAACCTGTCAATGCCTGAAACCCGATACCTAATCCCTACAACCTCCCTACGTATCCAATTCAATCACCGTAATCTCCGGCAAAATACCTACTCTTCCCGGGTAGCCTAAAAATCCATACCCAGGGTTAACGTATAATTTTTGTTTCCCTTCTGCGTATAGTCCGTCCCATTCTTTATATACATATTGAATAGGGCTCCATTTAAAACCAGGTATTTCTACACCGAATTGCATGCCATGCGTATGACCGGCAAGGGTAAGATCTACATCGCCATAGTCAGGCCTTACCTGGGCATCCCAATGGCTGGGATCATGACTGATTAGTATTTTGAAAGGATATTCTTCTGTGCCGGCATATGCTTTAGCCATTTTTCCATATTTTGGAAATCTTGCTTTTGCTCCCCAGTTCTCGATTCCGATCAGTGCGATTTTTTCTCCATTCTTTTCAAGGATGGTATGTTCATTCATCATCAGTTTCCATCCCATTTCCGCATGAACATCGACCATATTTTTCAAATTTTGTTCTTTACTCATACCTTCAAAAGGCCATTCAGCATAGTCTCCATAATCGTGGTTTCCTAAAGTAGAAAATACGCCGTATGGTGCTTTTAATTTATTGAAAACATCTTTATACCCGTCTATTTCATTCGTTCTGTTATTGACCAGGTCACCACTAAAGATGATCAAATCTGCTTTTTGATCCAGGATGAGTTGCACACCCTTCATCACTGCTTTTTTATTATCAAAGCTGCCTGAATGTATATCACTTACATGTATGATTCTAAATCCTTTAAAAGCGGCAGGTAGATTAGCGAAGGGAATTTTTATATGCTTTACCTGGTAATTGTATTTATTGGAAAACCCGTAAACCAAAGAACCCAACATGGTGCCACCTGCTCCTATTCCAAGCCAGGTAAGGAACATAGATCGGCTAATGGTTAATTCATTTGTTTGGGCAGATTCTTTTGCGTTAAAAAATATTTTTGTCCCAACCCACTGCAAAAGTCTGCGTGCATCATCAATAATGAAAAATAATGCTGCAACAAATTTGGAAATAAATAACGCCATTACAATTGCGATCAGGTAACTTTTTATTTTTTTTGGAAAAAAGTCAGGATGACCCAAAAATAGGATCAAGAGACAAATAAGCGATAATATCGAGATAACCCAATAGGTAGAAAAAACAACAGTTTTCGTTCTGGAGGAAAAAGATTGAATAACCGTTCTGATCGCTACAAATAGATAGAAATCCAGCAATAACATAATTATTGCAATGATAAATGCACCCAATGGTGTTCTCATTATTTATTGGTTTTTACAATTTAAAATTGAATATACTCATCTAATTGAGCATTGATAACTGCTTCAGTCGCATCATTTAGTCTACCATTGGCGTCTAAAACTTTATCAACCAGCGAAATGGGTAATTTGTTATAATGAACATTCATTTTTAGATAGTGCAACGTATCAGCGAGATGATCCATTCCCCTAAGATTTCCCGCACGACCTGTGGCTACTCCTGTTAATAAGGCTTTTTTAAAATGCCAGGTCCTTCGAATGTCAGAATAATCTATCATTGTCTTTAATACACCGGGATAGGATCCATTGTATTCCGGGATGATAAAAATGAATTTTGTTGTTGGAATAAGCACATCGGTTTCTACCTTCATGAATTCCTGCTTCTTATTTACCGGGTCAATATCTTTTAATGAGAATATACCTGCCTGTATTCCTTTCATCTTCAATAAGCGTTGGTATTCCATTGCTACTCTTGCCGTGTGACTATCTTTCCTGTTGGTGCCACTTATAATTGTATACATATCTATCCTTAATATTCAGTTTGCAAAAGTAATTCTTAAGAGGGGAATGAAAGAGATAATGATGTGAATAGAAATGCAATAAAAAAATTTTAAATTTGTATATTATTTCGCTGAAAGGAAAAATAAAGGATTTACTAAATTAGTACGGGAGCTATTAAAATCTTAAATAGCTAAAAATTAATGATTATTTTAGCACCTTTAGAAAAGGTATCTCCAAACCAAAAAACAGACAAATAGTTACTTGCTGGTAACTTTAGGGGCTCAAATTTATGGCAAAAATAATAGGAATTGCAAATCAGAAAGGCGGCGTAGGTAAAACGACCACAGCCATCAATTTGGCAGCGAGTCTTGCTGTGCTGGAGTATAAAACATTGTTGGTAGACGCAGACCCGCAGGCAAATACCACCACAGGTGTCGGCTTCGACTTACATAATATTACAACGGGTGTATATGATTGCCTGGTAAACGAAACGCCTGCGGCAGATGTGATTCTGAAAACTGAGATTCCTTATCTTGACCTGATGCCTTCACATATAGATCTTGTGGGTGCGGAAATTGAAATGATCAGTTATCCTGAAAGAGAATCTGTTTTCAAAAATGTGTTGAAACAAATCAGGGATGATTATGATTTCATCATTATTGATTGCTCTCCCTCATTGGGTTTGATTACTGTGAATGCATTGGTTGCAGCCGACAGCGTAGTGGTGCCTGTGCAGGCTGAATTCTTCGCCCTGGAAGGATTGGGTAAATTGTTGAACACGATTAAAATAGTCCAAAGCAGGCTCAATACAAACCTGCAGATCGAAGGATTATTGATGACAATGTATGATGGCAGATTACGCCTGTGCAACCAGGTTGTAAACGAGGTAAGGCATCATTTTGAGGATTTGGTTTTCAATAGTGTTATTCATAGAAATACAAGATTGAGCGAAGCGCCAAGTTTTGGAAAGCCAGCCATTTTGTACGATGCCGATAGTAAAGGAGCCATTAACTATCTAAACCTTGCCAAAGAAATTCTACAGAGAAATAATATGACAAAAATGGCTCAGCAAGAGAAAATACTTGAGCATCCATAATCAATTATGAAAGAAAAAAAACCACTTTTGGAAGAAACGAAAAAGACGAGCAATGCGGCAAGGAAATCCGGCCTGGGAAAAGGTATCAGGTCACTTTTGCAAAATATAGATACGGACCTGGCGGTTACAGAAAAGAATTTAATCAACGATGGCGGTGAGAAAATAAATGCTGCAAATGTGAGAATTCCTCTATTGATGATTGAGGCAAATCCTGATCAGCCCCGCCAGCATTTTGATGCAAACGCCTTAAGTGAGTTGGCCGCTTCCGTTAAAATGCATGATATTATTCAACCGTTGACTGTCGCAAAAATTGCGAATGGAAAATATAGAATTATTGCCGGAGAAAGGCGATACCGCGCTGCAAAAATTGCCGGCCTTTCTGATGTTCCTGTTTATATAAGGGAGACAAACAATTCTAAAGTACTGGAATTAGCATTACTGGAAAATTTGCAAAGAGAAGACTTAAATGCTATTGAAATTTCTTTAAGTTACCGTCAATTGATGGAAGAAACCGGCTATTCACAGGAGCAGTTAGCAGAACGCATGGGGAAGGAAAGAAGCACGGTCACTAACTACCTTAGGTTATTAAAACTTCCGCCGGATATACAGGCGGCAGTGAGAAATGGCATTATAAGTATGGGCCATGCACGTGCGCTGATCAATGTGGATTTAGTGGATAAGCAGCTGTTTATTTTTAATGAAATAAAAAACAAAGAATTATCTGTTAGGCAAACAGAAGATTTGGTGAGAAAAATTTATATGGCTGAGAAGCCTGCCAATAAAATAGCTGTAAAATCAACGCTGCCACCTTCTATGAAAAAGATAGAGGACAACCTCTCATCCCATTTTAGCACAAAAGTAAAAATGATGCATAGCCAAAAAGGGACAGGGAGTATTACTTTTGATTATTATTCCATTGAAGAATTAAGTTCTTTGCTGGATAAAATGCAGGTTTCGATAGATTAATTTTATGCAAGTACGCATCATAGTTATCACTTTATTTTTTGGCTGGTTGCTAACTACCGCAAATGAAATTTATGCGCAACAAAAAAGCGACACATCCTTTGTAGTCAGTGCGATAAAAGATAGCACCATTAAAAATGCGGCTGATACAAGTACAAAAAGTTTATTAGGCCAGGACACTGCTATTTCAAAAAGATTTGATCCTAAAAAAGCAGCTTTTCGATCTGCTATTTTGCCAGGTTGGGGCCAGGCATACAATAAAAAATACTGGAAAATACCAATTGTTTATGGCGCATTGGGCACTACAGCAGGCGTATTCTTTTACAACATTGGTACTTACAAAAAATTAAGGCAGGCTTATATTTACATAACAGATACAATTCCCGGAAACGATAATTTAATTGATCCAAGATTCCAGGGTTTATCTGCGGAGCCAATAAGATCTTATCGAAATGCAGTACGACAGGATGTTGATTATTCTGTGCTTATCTTCCTGTTATTTTGGGGATTGAATGTGGTAGATGC
>JBDTEF010000088.1:0-3079 GCA_039922615.1 Ginsengibacter sp. | reverse complement strand
GCCTCGTCGGCTTCAGCAGATTGTGGGTAAAGGCTCATTAATTTTTGGTATTGTACCAATGCTTCCGCATTGTTATCCATGTTATAATTGGACAATCCCAATTTTAAATATGCCTTTGGAAACTGCCCGCTTGCCGTAGGAATTGCCAATACTTTATTCAGATAAGGAATCGCATCACGAAACTTTTCCTGCGCCATATAGGTATTGGCAATTTGCAAATAAGATTCAGCAGCCAAATCACTTTGCGGGTAACGCTGCACGAGTGAATTAAAAGTATTTATTTTTTCTGCAGGATTATTGATTCCATCTATGAGCGCTATCTGGTACAATGAATAATCGCTTTGCGGTAATGCATTATTGATCACATTCTGGTACATGGTTTTTGCGGTGCTATAATTCTTTTGCATAAAATAGGCATCTGCACTTCTCACATATGCATCCTGGGCAAGTGCAGACGACGATGATGATAGAGAAGAAGCAACCTGTTTGAAATTTTGAGAAGCTTTTGCAAAATCTTCTAATTTCAGGTGACTATATCCGAGCACATAATGTGCATTTGTAACATTGGCTTCACCCTGTATACCACCAGCCAGGATGTATGCATTCATGAATTTTACTGCGTCTTCATAACGGCCAAGCCTATATGATAATTCACCTTTCCAGAAATCCGCCAAACCCTCGGTTGGGCCTGCATTTGGATCTCTGATTACCTGTGTAAGCAAATCATCAGCTTCTGCTAATTTTTGTTCATTTATATATTCAACTGCTCTTCCAAACAAAATCCTTGGATAAATTCTTTTCATTGTTGGTGTAGGTGTGCCAAACGATTTATACATCTGCAGGGCTTCTGCATAATTATTAGAATTAGCCAGAAGGTTTATTAGGATTTCTTTTCCTTCATTGGCATATAATGAAGTTGGGTAAAGACTTAAAAATTGATTCATTGAACTCAAGGCAACATCACTATAACCTAATTCAAAAGAAAGTTTGGCGTAATTAAAGCGGGAAATTTCCTGCTGCAAACGGTTACTGCTATTATCAGCACTGTATTTGAAGGCATTCCTGGCATTCACTTTTTGATTGGTTCTTAGGTAGAGATCTCCCAACAAATACATGGAATTCTGACCAAGAGAATCCTGCTCATTACTTAACTGTTTAAATCCTGCAATCGCTTTATCTACCTGGTTTCCCTCGTAATAACAATAACTCAATTCGTACATGATTTCTTTGGAAACTTTATCGCTGTTCACCACATAATTTTCCAGCAAGGGAAGCGCTTTTGCAAATTGTTTCTTTTCAAAATAGATCTGGCCGGTAAGTAAGCTAAGCTCTTTTTTATTGGATATGTCACCTTTGGCTAGTGCGGTTTCGGCATATTTTAAGGCTTCTTCGCGTTTGCCCTCGAAATAATATATCTGTGCAATGTAATAGGGGACAAGGCCCTGGTACTTAGGAACGCCTTCCACATTTTTAAATGAACTCAATGCATCGTTGTATTTATTATCACGATAACTTAAGAATCCATAATAATAATTGGCATCGTAATAATATTTATTATCGGATAGTTGATGGATCTCGTTAAACAGTGGTTTTGCTTTATCAAATTGATTGGTATTGAAATAGGCGTATGCCAGCTCAAATTTTGCATCCGCGATTTCCTCATTGCTTAAATTTTGATAACCTGCTCTTTCGTAGTAAACTATTGCGTTTGTAAAATCATTTTTTATAAAATAATATTTGGCTAAATGAAAACTCATCATTTGTTGGCGGGGCTCGTTTGTAGTAGCTTCAACGAAACGCTTCGCCTGGCTTTCAGCAATCGGCTGGTCGAGCTTTAGGCCGGTGACAGTATAATAATAGCTAATGTCTTCATTAAGATAGGAATGACTGCTTTGCGTATTTTCCGGGTATTTATAGATCAAGGTTTTCAGGAGGGGATAAGCCAATGAATAATCACCTTTTATAAAATAATCCTTTGCTATTTTATAATCTTTTTGCGGATCAGTAATATTATAATTTGGCTGTGCAAAACTAGTAAATGAAAAAAATAGTAATATGCCGGCAATTAGTATGCGATTCATTTATATGATTTATGTTATAATAAAAAATTTAAAAAAACTATTGTCTTGAAATTGAAATTATTATTCTTTCTTCGCCAAAAAAGATACAATCCGCCTTGCAAATTGTTGTGATTTTCAGAAGACTAGCAAAATGGCTTTTAATTATCCAATATCCTGTTAACAGAAATGTAAAAAACGATGAAACGAATTTTTTCTACCAAATACAACCACAACGCCCTGAATTTTGGACTCCTTTTATTAAGAGTTATGTTGGGGATTTTATTAATGAAACACGGCTATGACAAGCTTTCTAATTTTGATGTACTGAAGCATAGTTTCGGTAGTTTTATGGGAATGTCTTCTATGCTGTCTCTTTCACTGATCATTTTTGCTGAATTTTTCTGTTCGTTATTTTTAGTCCTTGGTTTATTTACTCGTTTTGCATGTATACCTATTATTGTAGGAATGGCGGTTGTGGTTTTTGTAGCAAATGGTGGTCATATTTTCGGAAAGGGAGAAACACCAGTTATGTATTTAGCGGCTGCTATAACTATATTATTTACCGGTCCTGGTAAATTTAGTTTGGATGGTGGTATTTGGAAGTAAGACATCAGGTATTAGGTATTGGGTATTGGGTATTAGGTATTGGGAATTAGGCTTTAAGCATTGATTCAATAATTGCATGGTAAAGCATAGCAAAGCTCACAGCTCGATGCTCACTTTTCACAGCTTTCAATTCAGAAAATATAAAATTAATTCAGTGTTCATTCATAAAAAAGAAATCCGGGTACACTATGCACTAACCGACCAAATGGGAATGGTTTATCATGGAAATTATGCACAATTTTATGAGATTGGTCGTACAGAAGCCTTGCGTAGCCTGGGTCTTACGTATAAAAGTATTGAATCATTAGGTATAATCATGCCTGTGGTAGAGCTCACAACTAAATTTTTGCGTCCTGCTATTTATGACGATCTGATCACTGTTGTAACAACCCTGAAAGAAATTCCTGAACACC
>JBDTEF010000087.1:0-3927 GCA_039922615.1 Ginsengibacter sp. | reverse complement strand
TGGCAGTTTGGCTGTATCGTATTCTGTAGTTTTGCCCTCAATTAATATTAAACAAAAAATATTATTACTTTTTTTTATGTTCTTTTTTAAAACGCATTTTTCATTGCCCCAGTTATTCAGATCATTAAAAGTCAGTCAAAAAAAATTGTCGGCTATTGGTCACAACCATCCGGAATTCGCGACAATTATTTATACAACATAAAGAAAGAAGATGTTGCCAACAAGGATGTTTTTAAACCTATTAAATGACTCAAAAAACCTTCCACCTTTTAATTTCATTGTTTTTCCTGCTTTGCCTGACCTGGGATCTAAATTATTATAGTTCATCATCATAATCACAAAGAATTATATGCTTTTTATTATATTTAGGTAGAGAAACGAGGATCGCAAAGCGTCATAAGGCCTTCAATGTGTTTTCATAAAATGCCTAAAAATATATTTATGTCAGTCATTAAAACTATCGCCTTGTTCCTGCTGATTATTATGGCTGAAAATTCTTTGGCACAAAGCCCTACCATAGACAGCCTTCAAAAAATTATTTCCGAAAGAAAGGGTGACTTAAAAAACATTTCTGCACTCAATAATATTGCCGTTGAATATGCCCGGATAGACATGACAAAAGCCCAAACCTACCTACAGGCTTCTATTGAACTTTCTCAACAAATAAAAAACGAAGTAACCCTTAGTAATGCCTGGTGTCAAATGATAACACTCCAAATGAACATGGGTCAAAAGGACAGCGCCCAACATTATCTGCAACAGCTCAAAAGATTAGCTTCCGGTAATAGCGATAATGGCATTCAAATGAATTTAAATCTTGCCGCAGGACTTTTTTACAAAAAATCGGGCAATTTCAAAGAATCTTTAATTTATATGATAGCGGGTTTAAATAATAATATTATTTCGGATAAAAAATATAGTACGATAAGCTCAAAAACTTCTTTAGCAGGCCAATACCTTAATATCGGCAATACTTATAAAGATATGGGTGATTACAAAAATGCAATTGTTTATCATCTGAATGGATTAAATCGTTTTGAGGAAGTGGGCAACAAAAGAGGTATTTCATTTTGCCTGCAAGGTATTTGCGCCGATTTTATACAGCTTAACCAATTTAAAGAAGCACTCCCTTATAATAAGAGAGCACTGGATATTAAAACAGAATTAAATGATAAAAGAGGCATCGCCTCATCGTACGAAAATTATGGAACTATTTATAAACGTTTAAATGACTATAGTAAAGCGTTGTTTTATTTTAATGAAGCCATGGTAATTTTTCATGAAATGAAATTGCTGCCGGATGAAGCAACGGTAAATATGGAAATAGCCAGGATCAATGTAGTTAAAAAAGATATACCGCAAGCGAATTTATATTTTGAAGCAGCAAAAACGATGGCACTACAATTAAAAGACAGTTCATTATTGAAAGAAATTGATGCCGAAAAAATTGCCATGAAAAACAATGACGCAGCACAAAAAAAATCAGAACAAAAATTGGTCGTCAACTTAAAGAGTTCCATTGAAATGGCAGATATCAATAAAGAGCTGGCATCTTATAAATACCTGGCAGATTATTATGCCAACAATAAAGAATTTGACAAGGCATTGGAATATTCAGAGAAATGGCACAATGCTACTGATAGCGTACAAAGCACAGATTTGCAAGTGCAGATAAAAAAAATAGAGGAGCAGTACAATTTTGATAAGAAGGAACAGGAAATCGCACTATTAAAAAAAGACCAGCAATTATTCCAGGCAAGTTTACAAAAACAAAAAACTTTTCAATATGGCGCTATTATCTTTTTAGTAATGTTTCTTTTGATAGGTATATTAATGGTGAACAGGTACAGGGTTGTACAAAGATCAAAGCGGTTAATTGACATGGAAAAAATGCGGAATAATATTGCCCGTGATTTACATGATGACATTGGCTCTACATTAACCAGTATAAATATTCTCAGCAAAATGGCATTGCAGGAGCAGCAACAGAGTGGAAATTTAATGGGAACCAGTATGCAAAAAATAAAGGAACGTTCCGCTGCTATAATGGAAAGCATGGGAGATATTGTATGGGCCATCAATCCACAGAATGATAGTTTTGAGCAAATGATCTTTCGAATGAAAGAATTTACTGCAGAGATTTTAGATCCATTAAATATTAGTTATCACTTTAAGGAGGAAGGTAATTTTTCTGCTATTAAATTGGATATAAAAAAACGAAAAGATTTTTATCTCTTTTATAAAGAGGCCGTGAATAATGCGGCCAAATATAGCAACTGCAGGAACCTCGCAATTTCTATCAACCAGGATATGTTTCAAATAAATCTTACAATAACTGATGATGGTATTGGCTTTAATGAAAAAGTGGTAAAGAGTGGAAATGGATTGGTAAATATGCGTGAGCGAGCCGGGGCCATGAAGGCCAAAATAAATATTCACTCAGTACATGGAACAGGTACCACCATTAAACTTGATGTGCCCATCACATGATTGGGGTATATAATCTAAAAGAATAATTACGCTATTTTGTAGATTGCTATTTAAAGTAAAAATTATTTCATGCATATTGGTATCGTCGTTTATGAAGATAATAATAACCTTAGGGAAAGCCTGTGTAATTTGATTACCTTCTCCAAAGATTTATTGTTACTTGGAAACTTTGCAAGAGTGGAAGAGGTAGCTGTTCAGGTTAAGGAATTGCAACCTGAGGTGATTTTGATGGATATTGATATGCCCGGAATGAATGGCATTGAAGCGGTAAAACAAATTCGATTATTTAACCAGGAGGTGCAAATAATTATGCTTACTGTATTTGATGATAACCGGCATGTATTGGATGCGATTTGTGCAGGCGCTTCCGGCTATTTATTAAAAAAATATATCTCTGATCGCCTTGTTGAATCTATTAAACAAGTATTGCAAGGTGAAGCGCCAATGTCGCCGGGAATAGCGAGAATGGTGGTAAAAGGCATGCAGGATTTACCCAAACCAGCAGCCGATAATTACCATCTCACTAACAGGGAAAAGGAAATTTTAGGTAACCTTTCAAAAGGCAATAGTTACAAATTAATTGCTGCAGAACTAGCCATCAGTATAGATACCGTAAGAACGCACATTAAAAAAGTGTACGAAAAACTTCACGTACACAGCCAGACAGAAGCCATTTCTAAAGCGGTAAATGAAAGACTAGTGTAACATCTTTTTCCTTTCTCTCACATTTCATCATCACATCATCATGTGATAATATTCGCTTATTGCATTTACAATCTTTGTGAAGCTTTTTTTTTGATGCCTGATACTGATAAATTATATCCTGTTTTGTTGCTTCGTTCATGCAAAAATTCACCCGTAAAATCTTTTACCAATGAGCCTGCTAAATATGATCTTTCCAACTCCTCCAAAAAGAAAGAGTGAAAAAACTTTGTACGGTGATTTTTTGAAAGCCTTTCCTGCTTATAAAACCACCCATGAATTGGATCAATTGCGGGAGGATGAATTTCCCCAGTTAAAAAAAACCGACCAGGTATATTTAGATTTTACCGGAGCTAATCTTTTTGCAAAAAGCCTGGTAAAACAGCATTTGCAATTACTGGAGAATGGCATTTTTGGTAATCCGCATTCCTCCAATCCTGCCTCTCAATTATCTACCAAATTAGCGGAAGAAGCAAGGCAATATGTGTTACAATATTTCCATGCCGGGGATGAGTATTTTTGCATATTCACACCCAATGCTTCTGGTGCTTTAAAAATTGTGGGAGAATGTTATCCATTTAACAATGAAAGTTTTTTATTGCTTAGTTTGGATAATCATAATTCTGTAAATGGTATCAGGGAGTTTGCGCAACAAAAAGGGAGTGCATTTCAATACACGCCACTTGATGATGAGAGTTTGTATTTGGATCAAACTGCATTGGAACAAAATCTAAA
>JBDTEF010000086.1:0-2782 GCA_039922615.1 Ginsengibacter sp. | reverse complement strand
TCTGAAGATGGCAAACATTATATTTTAAATGGTCAGAAATGCTGGATCACGAATGGTGGTTTTGCAGATGTCTTTACTGTGTTTGCTAAAATAACAGGAGACAATTTACCTAAGGAAGAATCAGGATTTACAGCATTTATTCTGGAGCGCGGTATGCCGGGCTTCACACAGGGACAGGAAGAGCACAAGATGGGAATCAAAGGTTCCTCCACTGTGCAATTGTATTTCCAGGATTGTATGGTTCCTGTTGAAAATGTGTTGGGAGAAGTCGGTCGTGGTCATATCATCGCTTTTAATATTCTCAATATTGGCCGTTTAAAATTAGATGCAGCCACTAATGGCGGATCAAAAGGCGCTTTATCAGAATCTATCGAATATGCCAATACGCGTGAACAATTCAACATGCCTATTTCAAAATTTGGCGCTATCAAATATAAATTGGCAGAGATGGCGATCAGGATATTTGCAGATGAAAGTGCCTTGTATCGTACCGCAAATTGGATCAAAGAAAAAGAAGAGGAATTATTAGCTGCCGGAAAACCATTTAATGAAGCGCTCCTGGGAGCTGCAGAAGAATTCGCGATAGAATGTGCTATTTTAAAAGTTCACGGAAGTGAAGTGCTGGACTATGTGGTAGATGAAGGTGTTCAAATACATGGTGGCAATGGGTTTAGTGATGAATACAGCATTAGCCGAGCTTACAGGGATAGCCGTATCAATCGAATCTTTGAAGGCACTAACGAAATAAACCGTTTGCTTTCTGTAGATATGATGTTGAAACGTGCCATGAAAGGAGAATTGGATTTGATGGGGCCTGCTATGAGTGTCCAGAAAGAATTGATGAGCATTCCTGAATTTGGCGATGGTGATGACTCACCTTTTGCAACAGAATTGAAGACCATTGCCAATATGAAAAAATGTATTTTGATGGTGGCAGGTGCAGCGGTGCAAAAACTGATGATGACACTCAGTAAAGAACAGGAAATAATTATGAACATAGCTGACATGGCCATTCAGACTTTCGTTGCTGAAAGCATGTTGCTTCGTATAATGAAATCTGTTCAGAAAACAGGAGAAGAAGACAATAAAGTTAAATTAGCCATGCTTCATGTGTATATGAATGATGCGGTTGATATAGTCGCTAAATCAGGCAAGGAAGCCATCAATTCATTTGCCGAAGGTGATGAACAAAAAATGATGCTTTTAGGCTTAAAACGTTTTACTAAAGTAGCGCCATTCAATGCAAAAGATGCACGCAGATTGGTAGCAGCGAAATTGATCGAAGAAAATAAATATCCATTTTAGATTGATAAATTGAAAGGGGCAATCAACTGCCCCTTTCAATTTTTTATCAATAAGTTTCCCTGGAATATACCTGGCAAATTATCACCTGATTGGTGATAATATTCATGAATAATATTTACAATATTTCGTGCAAGACTGGCAAGGTTTTCAAACTTCCAAAGTCTGGTAAGTGCCAGCTGTAGTAGCTTTCAATGTCTTTTAACAAAGACCTCCTGATCGTTCTGTTCATTTTTATTTCCTGCAATTCCTCCGGGCGCCTTGCCTTTAATAATTCTGAAATATAGAAGCTATTTTCCTTGCTTAAATGGATAGGTGAGGCCACATCAATATTGGAAAACTCGCCGTCGCTGATGTTAAAAATATTATTTATTTCAGAAAAGTTATCCAATAATTGGAAGCCTAAAAAAGGAACCAACTGAAGCGCAAAATAAATGGGAAAATTAGCTGTTACTTCATTTTCTGCGCCATCTAATTCTAATAATGCATCTTCACAAAAATAAAACAGGTCCGCATTTATTTCTGGTTGCTTCAACGATTTATAAAGCATTTCTACCATGAATAAGGCCACAGCATTTTTAGTAACATCACTTAGAATATTTTTATAAAGCACCGTCCATTTCATTTCTTTTATCCGCTGCAGATTTTTTAATTCATTGTGATAAACCTGTAAATCCAGCAAGGATGATGGTTGAAAAAAATGTGCTTTTGAAGTTTTAGAAGCTGTTCGAACGCCATTCACAATGTAGGATTGTATACCAAAAATTTCAGTAAAAATGGTTGCGATCACACTGGTTTCACCATATTTTACTGATCTTAAAACGATTCCTTTGGTAGCATGGATCATTGGGTAAATTTAAAGGAATTGGGAGTGAATATCATGATTGTTTCATGGCTTGAATGAATTTGCTTTTGGGAGAAAGGGTTGCCAACCTTTGAAATGTTGGCAACCCTGCTTGCAAAAAACATAAGGTAAAGTCCAGGGTCTTTGGAATTTATTCTCCATTGCCGAATACAAAATTTATTCTGATCCGGCTTTAGCATGAATTATTTTTTGGTAGTCTTTTTTGATAAAACATTTCAGTTATTAGATTAGTATTGTAATGTTTGATGAATGAAGTTTAAATTGAGGCTAAAGCCAAAAAATAAGCACATTTTCCGTTGGCTAAAGCCAAACGGCAATTCATGAGGAAAGAATTGTCAGCTTTGGAAGATTGACAAACAGCTTTGTCTATGATTTATCTCAATTTATAGGTCGTTATGATCAACTATCGTTTTGGAGAAATGATGCCAACCTTTGAAAGGTTGACAACGCTGCTTGCATCATGATTGATCGAATGTTCGATGTTGATCGGGAGTTATTTCACAAAATATTTATAGAATAATAAAATTGCAAAGGCGACAATAAATTCATACCACCTAATTTAAACTCCTCTAATTGCTATTTAGTAATTTGCACTCATATGCACACACTTAAAAA
>JBDTEF010000085.1:0-8741 GCA_039922615.1 Ginsengibacter sp. | reverse complement strand
AAAATGGAGACAGATTTTGATGAGCGTATTGGCAAAATAAATATCATCTCCCAGGATATTGGCAGGGTATTATTGAATTTGATCAGCAATGCATTTTATGCGGTAAATGAAAAGGCCCAAAGCCCGGGGCTCAAAGCCAGTTTCGATCCTACGGTCACCATTGTTACCAGGAAACTAGAAGGTAAGGTTGAAATCGGAGTCAGTGACAACGGCAATGGCATCCCACAAAATATTATTGATAAAATATTTCAACCATTCTTCACCACAAAACCCACAGGACAAGGGACAGGATTAGGTTTGAGTTTAAGTTACGATATTGTAAAAGCACAAGGAGGAGAGATAAAAGTAGAAAGTACACAAGAAAAAGGCACTGAGTTTATCATTGTTTTGCCAATATCTTAAATCAGAACAATCACCTTAATCAAAGAAATCACAGTTCAAATAGAGTAAGATCTTTCATAATATTTTCCTTATGTCATAAATAATAAAATCCGAAATTGCCATTCTATTATTTAAAGGGAAAACCATCGACTATGCTACGAAAAATTTCAACATTTATTCTATTTTCTCTTGTTGCTTGCGCTACTACAAACGCACAAAAATTCAAAGCAGTTCTCACAGATGCTTCCGGCAAATCATTCTCAGGAAAAGTAGTTTTATATATGTCAAAAAATACACCGATACCGAAATCCGGCGCTGTTGGTATGGCATCATTTCCATGCTTTGCCGTGTCGGCAACGAATGTAAAACCCGGCGGAAATATCATTTTTGATGACAATGCCATCAGCTATCCTGTAAAACTTTCAGGAATTGAACGCGGCACTTATTATGTGCAGGCGGTATGGGACAAAAATGAAAGTGGCCGTTCTATTGAGGGCAGTCCGGGGAATATTTTTAGTAAGCCAATCAAGGTTACCATTACCACAAATGACATGCAGGTCATTTCACTCAATTGTGATCAGTTAATTCCTGCAGCAACTTTTAAAGAATCGGAAAATGTAAAAGAATTAAAAGCCCCTTCCGCACTGCTCACTGCATTTTCCGGAAAGTTACAAACAGTAGATGGTGCAGTTATTTTACCCAAAGAATATTTGACAGAACCAAACAGGAAATTCCCTGTATTATTTACTGTGTCTGGCTTTGGCGGAGATTATCACGAATATTCCGGTAAAAACATAAAGAGTAGCCCAATTGATTCTGTTCCTTTTATCCGTGTAGAATTAGATGGTAATTGCTCACTTGGCCATTCCGTTTATGCTAATAGTGATAACAATGGTCCGTGGGGTGATGCTTTGGTAAATGAATTTATCCCACTACTGGAAAAAAATTATCGCTGTGATGGTGCTCGTTTGCTTACCGGCCATAGTAGCGGCGGCTGGAGTGTTTTATGGTTGCAAACACATTATCCAAAAACATTTGCAGGATGTTGGTCTAGTTCCCCCGATCCGGTAGATTTCAGGAATACATTGACCGTAAATATTTACGAAGACAAAAACATGTTTTATAAAAAAGACAGTACCCTGAATCCGGAAGCGTCTATTGATGGATATTTCCCGGTGCTTTATATGCGGGACGCCTACCAAATGGAAAGAGCCATTTACAGGGGTGAACAAATGAACTCTTTAAATGCTGTTTTCAGTAAGAAAGGTAAAGATGGAAATCCCGAAGCAGTTTGTGATCCTGTAACAGGCGTTATCAACCCGAATGTCGTGGAGAACTGGAAAAAATATGATATCTCTTTATACCTACGGAATAATTGGGATCAATTAAAACCTGATTTAGATAAAAAAATACGGATCACCTCTGGCAACAATGATAATTTTTATTTGAATTATGCAGTTCATAGACTGGATGGTGAGATGAAAAAATTAAACGCAAATATCAAAATCGAATTTTTTCCCGGTGATCATTTTACGGTTTCCTCGCCTGACTTTAGGAACAAAGGAAATCGTTTCCTCAAAGAAAAATACATGGAATGGCTGGCGCAACATTGAGTTGACAATATATGTAGAAAATTAGTACTTTTATTTTTTAAAGATAATGTCGTTGATATTATTGAAGTTCAAGACGGCGAAATAACTGATCAAATAGAAGTGGAAATCACAATTGCTAATTTTGATAGGATAGAAAACCCGGATGAGGAAAAAAGAAAGAGGCCACATTTATCCTTTAAAAATCTTCTGAAGGTTGATGATGATTTTGCAGAGGCGTAGCCTCGATCCATATTGTAGCAACGGATTTCAATCCGTTGTTAAAGCAAACAAAAGTGAATGAGAACCATAGGTTCGGCCCACATAGAAACATTGGATGGGATAGAAAATGACAAATATTGAGATTTTCAGTTAAAGTATTAATCCCATAATAGAAAATAGAATGCTCATGGTAGATTATTCAATTGGTTAATGTTGATTTTGAAAAGGTGTTTCCCCGATCAATATTTTAGCGACTAATTAGAAAACGTTGTAGAAGCAAACAGGTGAGTATGAGAGCCGTAGTTTCGGCGCAGTTTCCGTTCATATAGTGAAAAAGTTGTTTATAGGAAATTGATCAATATTGAAATTTTTAATTAATATACCTGGATAATGATCAAATTTAATAAATCAAATGTCTTATATCTACAAAAATATCAGCATGGAAAATAAATCCTTCGATTTACAAGTCAACCCATTAAACAATTTACCTGTCAGATTTCCATCAGCCATTATAAAGAAAAAAAATAATAAAAGAAAACTCCCGGATGCATTTTATCCAAGTTGGGAACTGGAATTAATGTCTTCCTTCGTAGCGATATTTCTTTTATGGATATTACCTGATTGGATAATGAATACGAATATTTTACTGTCGTCCAAATTTGACGTTGGTATCAATTCTTCCTGGATGGATTTTCTCTGCCAAATGATAATGGCAGGCTTTATTTCAAGTTTTATTTTACGCATTTTTTGGCTGGCCCTTATGTGGAAATGGCGCGCCGGCGGCTCAAGCCACGGAAGCGAAATGTTTAAAAGCCGTACTACAAGGCAAATGAAATTGCAATCTGAAAGAACCCATAAGTTGGCTATCACCATAGATCACATAGCGGAAGCCTTATTTTTTATAGCGTCAATTATTTTATTTCTCACATTGCTGAGTTATCTGATCCAGGTGTTGGGTTCGTTATTAAATCATTCAATTCATCAATCACCGATAATGCCGGCAATGAAATAAAATTTTCCGTATAACTGCCTTCCTATTCTGTTAATTTAAACATGAAATGGCCAATTTAAAATGGGTGAAAAAAACACGTAAATTAAAGTTTCAAAGCGGGTATGAAATTTTCTATTTTCCAACAAAATTTATCCAAAATAATTTAATTAATATTTATATTAGAACTACTTTGAATAATAGTTGCCATGCCGATTAATTTGCAATTAATTTAAAAAAAAATATATGAAAAGGTTTTTCATGATTGCCCTTGCAGGGATTCTAATTCAATCTGCAAATGCACAATATCATTATCCCCCTACTAAAATCGGGGACAGCACCGATAATTATTTTGGTGTTACTTATCATGATCCCTACCGTTGGCTGGAGCACATCGAGACACCAGCCGTGGAAAACTGGTTTAAGCAGCAGGCCAATTTCACCGACTCAATTTTAAATAATTTAAATGGCAGGGATGCTCTTATTGCAGAATGGAAAAAGCTGGATATGCTGAGAGCTGAGGCGATATCTCCATTTGCCTATGAAGGTGGCAGATTATTTTATAGTAAAACCATGGCGGGTGAAAGCGTAGGTAAAGTCTATTATCGCCAGGGAATGCAGGGAGAAGAGAAATTATTATTTGATCCTACAACTTATATTTCCGGGAAAACTCTCTCCGTGCAAAATGCTGTGCCAAGTTATGATGGTAAAAGATTGGCCATAGAATATTCTGAACAGGGCGCGGAACGATCTGTTTTAAAAATAATGGATGTTGATTCCAAAAAATTTCTGAAAGATTCGATTTATCCTGCATTTTTTGGATGCTGGACATTTGACAATAATTCTTTTTTATACAGCTGGATGCCGTCTGCTGACAGTAAGGATCCCAATTCAATTTTAAATACGAAAACAAAATTGCATAAACTTGGCAACGATGTAAAAAATGACAAAGATTTTTTTAGTAATGCCACTTACCCGGAATTAAAAATTGACCCCAATGTTGATCCTACTGCTTATGTAAATAAAGATGCTAAAAATTACCTGTTCGGCTCCCTAAGTAATGTGCAAAATGAATTTAAAATTTACTATGCACCCATCAGCCAATTTAATGCAGCCCATATTAAATGGAAAGAAATGGTAATGCCCAAAGATAAGGTAGTAAGAAGTTTGATCATGAAAGATGATGATGTTTATGGCATTACATACAACAATGCAAAAAACTATAAAGTGGTAGCGACAAGTTTAAAAAATCCGGACTGGAATAATGCTATTACCATTGCTCCGGAACAAAAAGATAAAACCATTAAAAACCTTGTTTCCTCTAAAGATTACCTGTTTATCAGGTATAGTGATGGTATCAATAATTTTATAACAAAATATAATTTTAAAACTAAAATAACAACCGACGTCAAACTTCCTTTTTCTGGTACAGCTGGCATCTATTGTTTAGATACAAAATCGAATGATTGTGTTGTTGCCATTACATCCTGGAACCGGCCTTACACAGAATTTAATTACAATGCAGCCACCGGTATATTTACACCCGGTAATTTTAATAAGCCTGTAAATTATCCTGCAGCTTACCAGGATTTAATTTCAGAAGAAGTAGAAGTAAAAGGCCACGACGGCGTGATGATTCCGCTCTCCATTGTTTATAAAAAAGGCTCTAAAATGGATGGTTCAAATATTTGCCTGATGGAAAGCTATGGATCTTATGGCCACAGCATGGTTCCTAATTTTAGTGAGTTGAAAGCTGCGCTGGCCGTGAGAAATGTTATATTGGCCATACCTCATGTACGGGGTGGTAGCGAAAAAGGAGAAGAATGGTATAAAGGAGGTTATAAAACCACCAAACATAACACCTGGCAGGATTTTATTAGTTGCGCCGAATATTTGATTGCAAAGGGTTACACTTCTCCTCAAAAGCTAGCAGGAATGGGTACAAGTGCTGGTGGTATTCTCATAAGCCGTGCCATCACAGAACGGCCGGATCTCTTTGCTGCAGCCATTTGTAATGTAGGAGTTGCCAATGCCATGCGAGCGGAGTTTTCTTCTAACGGACCGGCAAATATTCCTGAATTCGGCACTATCACAGACAGTATTGAAAGTAAAGCTTTGTATGAAATGGACGGTATGCAGCACGTAGTAAAAGGCACTAAATATCCTGCACTACTTTGTGTGGGCGGCTGGAACGATCCGCGCGTAATAGCCTGGCAGCCGGCTAAGTTTGCTGCTGCTGTACAGAACGCATCAATATCCGGCAAGCCGGTTTTATTAAAAATTAATTACGACAACGGACATTTTACAGAAGATAAAGAAGTGACGTTTGCCAATTTTGCTAATATGTATGCTTTTGTATTGTGGCAATGTGGACATCCGGATTTTCAACCAAAAAAATAGAGAAGAAAAGACATCAGTTAAGAACGGGAGTTTATAAGGTATTTTTTCCCATTACAATAGTCAATTCTGTAAGCTCTCAAATTTTAAAAAAAACATTTTTAAAATATAATCCAGGATGAAGAAAAAAGATTTCCTGCATAAAAAAAACGTTTTTAAGAACTAACCTAATATCGCACTGAAAAAATTTTGAAATAAATAAGGTAAAATTTCCCAGCAAGAAATTTGTCTTTTGACTAATAATTTATTTATGAAAAAAACAATGATACTTATTATCATAAATTTTGGCCTCATCGTCTCAATCAGTGCCCAATATTTATACCCCTCTACAAAAATAGCAGACAGTAGCAGTACTTATTGGGGTGTTACACTAAAGGATCCATACCGATGGTTAGAAAATCTCAAAGATCCGGAAGTTGAATCCTGGTTTCATTCACAGGCTAATTTGACCGATAGTATATTAGATAAAATTCCCGGACAGGATTCTATTCTTAAAGACATTCAATCGTGGAATACATCGGCTCCCGGTGGTTCCTGGAATATAAAAATAGCAGGTGGAAAATATTTTTATTACAAAACTGATCCGGCAGACAATTCTGTAAATATTTATTCCAGGGATTTAAATAACTCTACTGCAACTTTATTATTTGACGCTAAATTATACGCTAAACTGAACAAATCTGTTACGTCTTATTCCCTTAATTACAATGGAACTTTACTATTACTTTTTATGGCAGAACAGGGGAATGAAATTGGGGATCTTAGAATATTTGATGTGAAAACAAAAAAATTATTGCCAGATGTATTACCTCATGCAATGAATGGGGAATTTGTAAAAATGCCGGAAAATAAAATTTTGTATTTCCAGGTGAAGAATTATGATGTACACAATCCACAGAACAGCATCAATCCAAAAACAATGTTACATACTGTGGGTGTGGATGTACAGAAAGATAAAACTATTTTAAGTAATGAGAAGTATCCTAAATTAATTGATTCGGTTGGAAATGTTGAGATAAATACATTTGCCGGAAGCCCGTATATTTTTGCTGAAAAAGCTACAGCCAGCAACTATAAAGAGGAGTATTATGCGGGGGTAAACGAACTGGAAGCAGATCACATAAATTGGAAATTATTTTGTAAAACGGAAGATGAAATATGGAATCTTTGGGTTGACGGAAAAGATATTTACTATCTCACTTCCAAAGGAAATGAATTTTTTAATGTACTTAAAACATCATCGCCAGTAGAAGGTTTAGCCAAAGCGCAAGAGATATTCAAGGGCACCAAAGATTGGAGAATTTCATTTTACCTGGGCGATCCCGAAATATATAAAGCCCGGGATTATTTAATTTTAAACTTAACAAGGAATGATGTACAAACAAAGAATGTTACGTATAATTTTAAAACAGGGAAAACAACTACAATAAATATTCCTGCCACGGGAAATTTTACGCTGATACCTTTTTCAGAAACTTATAATGAATGCAGAGCCACGAATAGTGGCTGGACTATTTCCAACACATATTATAAGTATGATTTAAAAAATAATCAATTTTCAAAAGGCCCCTTTTATGTAGATTATAAATTTCCGGGTGTGCAAAATTGGGTGTACGAAGAGATTGAAATACAAGCCCCTGATGGAGCCGCAGTGCCGCTTAGTATTATTTATGATAAAACAAAATTTAAAAAAGATGGCTCTAATGCATTACTGATAGACGGTTATGGTGCTTATGGCATTTCAAAATCTCCAGTCTTTGCGGCTGGTGTAGCTCCCTTATTAAAGCGGGGAATGGTTTACGCCGTGGCACATGTAAGGGGCGGAGGTGAAAAAGGCAATGCGTGGCATAATGCCGGACTGCTTAGCACAAAGCCCAATAGCTGGAGCGACTTTAACGCCTGCACCGAATACCTTATTAAAAACAAATATACTTCTGCAGGCAGGGTGGCTTGCGAAGGAGGAAGTGCCGGTGGAATATTAATTGGCAGAGCAATTACCGAACGCCCGGAGCTTTATAAAGTGGCCATAATAAAAGTGGGAATGTTAGATGTTATCAGGAATGAAATACTTCCTAACTCCCAAGGCAACTATCCTGAATTTGGTGACGTCAACGATTCATCTGACTTCAAAGCGATGTTGGAAATGGACCCAATTTTGCACATTAAAAGAAATGTGCATTATCCCGCCCAGCTAATAATTACTGGCTTTGAAGATGTCCGGGTGCCAAGCTATATACCCGGAAAGTTTGCTGCCACCATGCAAATGGCAAACGATCCGAATGTGCCATCACTATTAATGGTAGATTTTAAATCAGGACATTTTAGCAACAGCACTGTAAAAGAATATGCCTTTTTGCTTTGGCAAACCGGGCATCCGGATTTTCAAACGAAAAAGTAAATTTTAATCTCTACACAAAACTGCTGCACTTTGTAGTTACATACAAATATCATTCGCCATGAAGAATACAAAACTGATTTTTATTATATTATTAATTCTGTTTACAATTATACAGCCTGCCTATTCACAAACACCAGTTGCAGGGTTAGATTCATCAAAAATAGAAACATGGCAATTACTGGACTTCCAAAAGGATGCTGTGTATGGCACTTCTGTAAACAAGGCCTACAAAGAATTATTAAAAGGCAAAAAGAGCCAAACGGTCATCGTTGCAGTGATAGACCAGGGGGTAGATATTACCCATGAAGATTTACAGGGGCACATTTGGACCAACAAAAAAGAAATTGCCGGTAACGGAATTGATGATGATAAGAATGGCTATGTGGATGACATACACGGCTGGAATTTTCTTGGAGGGAAGGATGGTAAAATGATGTATGCCACAAGCAGTGAAGCAGATAGGGAATATGCTCGTCTATTTCCGGAATACGGTAATATAAAAGATACATCAGCCGTTCATAATAAAATAGAATACCAATATTTTTTGAAAGCAAAAACACAACATTTAAAAGATTCGGTAGGAAGAAGTCCAAAAAAGTATTTGAGTCTTTTTGCGTTTATTAATAAGGTAGATTCAGCTTTCACAGTTGTAAAAAATGAAACAAAAAAATCCTCTATCTATTTTACAGACTTGAGATCTTTTCAATTTAAAGATAGTCTTGCAAATGCTTCTAAGGAATTTCTTATAACCGTTTTTTCAGGACAA
>JBDTEF010000084.1:0-40784 GCA_039922615.1 Ginsengibacter sp. | reverse complement strand
GTGGTCACCGGCTTTGCTTTTCGGTGGTAATACATCTATTCGTCCGGTATCGCCATTTACAGCAACATTCATAAATACATTGAAGCAGATGGGAATATTATCCTGGTCAATACCAAATTTTGCAAGTTCGGATGAAAGATTGCCGAGGCAGCCGCGGTGCGGATTTTCATGTCCGTAAATGATGCGAAAAGTATCTGCACTACACGGAGTGAGCAAAAAATCGTGGCGCCCAACTGTATCCTCAACTATGGTAAACATTACATTGCTTCGGTTGGAATAAAATAAATGTCCCTTTGTGAGAAAAATAGTTTCTGCATAGTCAATCGTTCTTCCACTGGACAGGTATTCTGCTTTATCACTTAAATTAAAACAAATAAAATCGGATACTTGCTCACCTTGTATATCTGTAATGCGCAGTCGCTGACCCTTCTTTACAATAAACGCAGTTCCGGTTCTTGGTTCTATAATGTTCATTCTATATATTGGTTTTTTTAAAAGGACATTTCCATTCAGCATCATGCCGGGCACCGCTGTATTGAAATATTTCGGAAGCTTCACCATAATCCCTTAGCATCGGGTTGATAGATCCTGACAGTTTAATATCCCGCTCCCGGTTTACTTCTCTCATTCTACTATAAGTTCCGTTTTCTCTCATCTTTTCGAATTGTGAATGAGGATTAAAAACAAGGGTAGGATAGGAGAACCTTCTTCCCTGGCGGCTACTGGATGGATGAAGCGCGACGATAAAAAATGCTTCTTCTCCTATACTGAAACTAAATGAAGGTGATAAAGGATCAGCCGAAACTCGTGTATCATATCCAAATTCTGCTGCATCGATATCTCTCAAAGATTGAAGGCGGCGCCACATTAATTTTTCAAATCGTGCCTCATCCATCACTGACCGGTCTTTAAATATGATTGCCATGCTGTGAAGACCCTCACCATTTTCACGGTATTTTCCAATAAAATTGTAAGCATACTTCAGTATGTCATTGTCGCCGTCAGAGCTGTCAAAGCGATTGGCTAACATTACATGGATATTTTTCTTTACAAGCGCTCGTTTGGCGCCAACACAAGGAAAAGAATCATTTTCTATGAATGAATAGAAATGGTCAATAATGGTTTCATCTGTCTGTAGAATCATTCAAAAAGTTTACAAATTTTTGAATGCATAACACAAAATGTACCACTTTCTTTTATTCATTTTGAAAAGCGGTTTCCCTGTCTAACGTTTCTAAAGTATAAAAGTTGGCTTTGGCATTTTTTAAATATCGCCATCCTTTCATAAAAGGCCAGTGCGGATTTCCCTGCCTGCGATTGTATGCTGATATTTGGTACAACACTTTCCAGTGATAAAGAAAGATGCTGTATGCCTGCCATATTGTATGGCCATTGCCATAGGCATGATGTGGTTCGGCGCCGCAACCATTATATTCTAGTATAGAAAAGTCTTTCCCCTCTTTTAAACTTTCTATAGACGCACATTTAATATCATACCGGCCATAATAGAAATACCTGCTATAATTATTCAGTTTATCAAAAACGGCTAATAACCGATCATCTTTTTCATGCTCCAGACTAACCAAACGTCCGCCACGGCTAAGATTGAGGGCATAGGAAAGAACATACACTTTACCTCTTGGCAAAATTTTTGTAAGCTGGGCAGCATGTTTTGATTTCATTTCTTCTAACCGGAAACGGACCCTTTCATAACCTTCCAACAGTTCCAAAAAAGTAGATTTACCATCACCACAAATTTGCAGGAACTCTTTCTTAATAAATCCCGTGATCGTCCCTTTTTGCTGGTTAGGAAACCGGTAATAAAATACACTCACTTCCAGGGGATAATCTACCAATTTTTGTACGATGTAATCCACGGGCATTATTGAATGATATCTTTCCAACTCTTCCGCATTATCAATTCTTCTGAACATAAAGCCCATCATTCCGGCATCCGGTTTTACTATAAATGGATATTCAAAATTCCTTTCTATTATTAAAGACTGAATTTTATCTAATGAGTGGGAAGGCGATATATAAAAACTCCCGGGATAACTTTCGGGGGGCAACTGTTTATAAATTTCTTTTTTTGTCTCACCCTCAAAGCCGCCAAAACTGATCGTAGGATTGGAAGAAGTGAAAAACCAAAATGACCTGGATCTTATACAATACCATAACCAGACAGGCATAATAGGGATATACTTCACCAGGTAATGCCAGGTTTCCCAATGCATTAGCCTGAAAAAAACAGTTTTCAATTTCACGAATTCAAAAATAAGGTTTCATCGGTTGAACTAAGGAATTTGTTTCGTTTTATGTTCTGCATTTGACCAGTTGCAGTTTGCATAAAAAGACATCAATTTTTCCACTATTATTGGTGAAAAAAACCAAAAAAATTTTCACTTCAAAACCCTATCTTTGCCAACTTCTAAAAATTTAAGTATGAAATTGAAAGGTTTGGTGTGGTTTTTTACCATTGTACTAATTCTAATCTCTGTTTACCAACTGTCTTTTACCCTGGTTGTCAATAGTCATGAAAAGAAACTAAAAGAAAAAGCCGAAAGAATAGTTACGATGACGCATCCGGGAACTACCGGCGAGGCGAAGGATGAATTGGTTAATGAGAAATACCATCATTATCTTGACAGCACAAGAGATGAAAAGATTTACCCGATTTTAGGAACTACCTATCAGAAATCAAAAGAGAATGAACTGGGCCTTGGCCTTGATCTCCAGGGTGGAATGAGCGTAACAATGAATGTAAGCCTTGATGGCCTGCTAAAGTCTTTAAGTAATAACCCTAAAGACAAACGTTTATTGAAAGCGTTGCAAACTTCCAATGCTGAAAAAATAAATAGCAACCTGGATTATATTGCTCTTTTTGTTCAGACTTTTCAACAACAAAACCCGGGTGAAAAATTGTCTTCCCTCTTTGCGGGTCCTGGTAAAACCATCAAGATCACTGATACTGATGACCAGGTGCTTAGTTCTTTAAGAGCTACTTCAAAAACTGCGATCAACCAGACTTATAAGGTATTATTAAAACGTATCGATCAATTTGGCGTTGCTTCTCCAAGTATCAATTTAGATGAAAATAAAGGAATTATCAATGTAGAATTGGCAGGCGTACAAGATGCAGTAAGGGTAAGAAATCTCTTACAGGCATCTGCTTATCTTCAATTCTGGGAAGTATATAATATAGGAGAGATTGGACAACAGGTGAATGATGCTGATAAGGCATTGGCCAATTATTTAAGCAGTGTAGGTACAGGTACGACTGATTCTACCAATACAATTGACTCGGCCAAACTTTTGGCGAATGAACATCCACTACTTAGTGTAATTCATTTTATCGGGCCACAACAGGATCAATCCGGTAAACAACAATTTTATTCTGCTATTGCGAATATAGATGCAAAAGATACTGCTGTTGCTAATCAATACCTGGCAATGGATGTGGTAAAAAATAATTTTCCCGGAAACATCAAATTTTTGTACGGTTTACAGGAAAAAGATCAGAAGACCGGCCGTAGATTTTTTGAGCTTTATGCCATAAAAACTGTTCCCGGAACTGATAAAGCTAAACTGGAAGGCGAAGCAGTAGAAGATGCAAAATCAGACTATGATGAAAGAGGTCGCCCTGCTATCAAAATGCAGATGACACCTTCAGGTAGCCGCACATGGGCAAAACTTACAGGTGATAACGTAGGCAGACCTGTTGCCATTGTTTTGGATGATATCGTTTATAGTGCACCTAATGTAAATGGTATTATTGAAGGCGGTAATTCTGAAATTAGCGGAAGTTTCACCGTAGAACAAGCACAGGATCTGGCAAGTGTACTTAAAATTGGTAAAATAGATGCGCCTGCGAAAATTGTACAGGAACAAATTGTTGGGCCTACTTTAGGACAGGACGCAGTAAACGGCGGTGCCATGGCCTTTGGCATTTCATTCATTGTGATCTTCATATTAATGGTCGTGTATTACAACACTGCCGGATGGATTGCAAATATTGCTTTGATATTAAACCTCTTGTTTACAATAGGCATCTTGAGTGCATTGGGCGCGACGCTTACAGCTGCTGGTATCGCAGGTTTGGTACTCACGATTGGTATGGCTGTAGATACCAACGTAATTATATTTGAGAGGATCAAAGAAGAGCTGGCCCGTGGTAAATCACACCAGCAGGCAGTTCACGATGGTTACAGAAGATCTTATGCACCTGTAATTGATTCTCACGTTACCATATTTCTTACAGCTGCTATACTATTTTATTTTGGTCTTGGACCTGTTTTAGGATTTGCAACTACTCAGATGTTGGGTATCTCTCTTTCCCTGTTTTGCGGAATTTTAATATCCAGGTTGGTTACGGATATTTATATGAATAAGGAAAGGCACTTCAAATATTTCACAGGTATTTCCCAAAAAGTTTTTAAACATGCAGCCTTTAAATTCGTTGAATACAGGAAGTATGCATATATGTTCTCTATAGTGGTCGTAATATTTGGTGTGGGATCTTTTTTCAACGGTTTTGATAAAGGTGTTGAATTCAAAGGCGGCAGAAGCTATACCGTTCAGTTCGATAAAGCAATTGATATTGAAGGCATCCGTGCCCCATTAAGTACAGCCTTTGACGGTGATCATCCTGTACTAAAAACGGTTGGAGATAAAAGACATATCGACATCACTACTTCTTATATGAAAGGTGTTGAGAATGCTGATAGTGCTGTGCAGACACAATTATACCATGGTTTAAAATCTGTATTACCTTCCAGTCTCACGTATGAGCAATTTGCAAAAAATTACATACAGAGTTCACAGGTAGTACAACCAATTATTTCTAAAGACCTGGAAAGAGGTGCGATAAAAGCCGTTGTTGTTGCGATCCTTGCAATTATTGTTTATATCTTCCTGCGTTTCAGAGATTGGAGATATTCATTGGGTACGATCGTTTCATTATTGCATGACGTGTTTATCACTTTAGCCGTATTCTCATTCTTAAAAAATATTGTACCATTCCCCTTAGAAATTGATCAGCATTTTATTGCGGCGATTTTAACGGTGGTCGGTTTCTCTATGAATGATACTGTAATTGTATTTGACAGGATCAGGGAAGATAGTCACCTGATGACCGGTGCTAATAAAGGGACGATCATCAATAAGGCCATTAATGATACATTAAGCCGCACCATTATGACTTCTGCAACCGTGTTCTTGACGTTGTTGGCATTATTTATCTTCGGTGGTGAAGTTACCCGCGGGTTCTCTTTCGCTATGTTGATTGGTGTATTTGCAGGTACTTATTCTTCTATATTTGTTGCAGCACCTGTATTGATGGAATTTGCGAAAGACAAACCATTAGGAAGTGCACGTTTGCGCAAAAATCAAAAAGAAGAAGCAAGAATTACCAGCAGTTCAAAAACGAGAATGGTAAAATAGTTTTTTAAATAATTATTATAAAAAAATCCGTCAGCTATTTAATTAGTTGGCGGATTTTTTTTGTTCACAGTGATGAGTGCCTAATTGAAGAAAAGTTTTTAAAGACTGGTTTCGCATCCGGAAAGAAAATACAAGGATTCTTATGTGGCTCTCCTGTTATAAATCACAAGTGATAATAAGTTGATTAGTATAAATGAATTAATAGAAAATTCCCGGGGAAAATTAATTTATAAAATTCAGTCAAATTGATGGTATACCAGATTATTTGGCAGAAATAAACTTCGTGACCTTTGTGGTCTTCGTGGTCAAAATCTTTTGTGAATTAAAATAAAATTGTTGGAAACAGAAAACACCAGGAACACGAATGAAAAGGCGATTGTATTTTATTATTAAAATTTGATCAACAGCTGCTCAATCACATGTAAAATTTATAAGGTTTTTTAAAACAAATATTTTTTTGAAAAATGTTTAATGATTTTTTGACTCATTCACCATAATGACGTAATATTGCCACCCGAAAAACACTTCAATTTTGAGGCTGTTTACAATTTTGCCCGGGTGGCGGAATTGGTAGACGCAGCAGACTCAAAATCTGCCGTTCGCAAGGATGTGCTGGTTCGATTCCAGTCCCGGGCACTTGGTTAAAACCCTGATTCATTATGTGTTTCAGGGTTTTTTCTTTTATTCGATTTTACAATAATTGCATTAGAGAATTTTTTTAAAATTGTACTTCCAACCTTCTTTTTTAATCTTCCAAAATTTGTCATTGCTTTTTTTCAATATTAATTTGATTTTATTGGCAGAGACCTCAGTTGAAGGGAAAAATATGTATTATGTGCTGATTTAAAAGCCAAGGCAATTAGAGTTAAAAATACCGTTCCTTTCGTGAACATGGTCTCTTCTCTTCTCTTTACTATTGATGAGAAAAATACAATTATACGATTTGAAAGATTAATAATGATTTTGATAAAAAATATTCATTATGAACTTTCTTCAAAAATTACATTGGTAGATTATTTTTATTTATTTGGGAGAAACTAATTTGATTAATCAACCCAAATTTTATATGAATTGTATTTGATAGCCCCCGAAATAATAATTGATTTCATTTACACGGGTTGAATATATTATATAACATCATCTGGTACAATCGGGAAATTTTATACATGCCATAATTATATATGCTGCATTCTATGCATAGAAAAAATTTACTTATATTTTATTTTAAATTAAAATCTTAAGTTGAAATTAGCTTGAGAATCATTGTTTTAAAAATTAAATTTTCAATATAAATCAAAATAATTATTTATAACTTTATTAAGAATTTATCAATAAAATTTTAAAAATCTATAAAAATTTACAAGAATGAAGAACATTTTTTCAACAATTATCACTTTTTTTATTTTTTCTGTTGCCGCTGCGCAAGCACCTGATCTAATGAGTTACCAGGCTGTGGTGCGAAATGCTGACGGCATATTATTATCCGAAAAACCTGTAGGTATCCGTGTGAAAATTTTACAGAAAACGGATGGCGGCACGCCTGTATTCACTGAGACACATGCTGCTACCACTAATAAAAATGGCTTGGTCACCTTCAAAATTGGCGCCGGTTCCATAATCTCAGGCAATATAAGCTCTGTTGACTGGAGTGATGGGCCTTATTATTTATCCATAGAAATTGATCCGGATGGTGGATCTAAATACACCATAAATAATACCAGCCAGATGTTAAGTGTACCCTATGCATTGTATGCCAAAAGCGCTGGTGGTGGCACACAGGGTTGGAACCTGAATGGCAATACGACCACGGCTGATAACTTTTTAGGAACTACCAACAACCAGCCGTTAATATTCAAAGTAAATAATAAAAGAATAGGCTATTTATCAGAAAATAATATTTTCCTGGGTACAAACTCCGGTGTTAATAATTTGACGGGATTGTCAAATATTGGCTTGGGAGACAGCGCGTTAAATTCAAATACAACCGGTGAAAGGAATGTAAGTTTAGGTGAAAAATCATTATATTCAAATAAAGGAGGCAGTTATAATGTTGCGAATGGATTCATGTCTCTTTATAGTAATACTTCAGGAAATCTTAATAATGCCATTGGAAATAAAGCGCTCTACAGCAATACAGAGGGAAGCAACAATATAGCCATTGGCAATTATTCTTTAAATGGTAATACTTTAGGAAGTAATAATGTAGCTGCCGGAAGTTTTTCTTTATCGCTTAATACGATAGGGAATTACAATACTGCCGATGGACACAATGCCTTACATTCAAATACAGAGGGCAGTAATAATGTAGCTGTTGGTGCTAATAGTCTTTATGATAATCTAACAGGTACAGGCAATGTGGCTGCCGGATCGCTTGCACTTTTTTTTAATACAACAGGTACTGAAAATACAGCGATAGGATTAAAAGCATTATATAAAAATGTAGATGGAAATTATAATTCAGCTTTGGGCTCTAATTCTCTTGCTTCTAATACCATAGGTTTAAATAATGTAGCCAGCGGTTATTCTTCTCTCTATTCCAATATCGACGGCAGTTATAACGTAGCGAATGGATTCATGTCTCTCTATAGTAATACTTCAGGAAATCTTAATAATGCCATTGGAAATAAATCGCTCTACAGCAATACAGAGGGAAGCAACAATATAGCCATTGGCAATTTTTCTTTAAACGGAAATACTTTAGGAAATAATAATGTAGCTGCCGGAAGTTTTTCTTTATCCCTTAATACGATTGGAAATGCCAATACTGCCAATGGACACAATGCCTTATATTCAAACACAGAAGGAAGTAATAATGTAGCTATTGGTGCTAATAGCCTTTATGATAATAAAACCGGCACAGGTAATGTGGCTGCCGGTTCGCTTGCACTAGGTTTTAATAAAACCGGCATTGAAAATACTGCGATAGGCTTAAATGCACTATATAGAAATTTAGATGGATATTATAATGTGGCAAATGGCAGTAATGCTCTCTATTCAAATACATCAGGCGGGTATAATACTGCCAATGGTTTTCTTTCACTTTATTCAAATACCACCGGAGATCAGAATACATCTTATGGATATAAATCTCTTTTCAATAACCTTTCCGGAAAATATAATACCGGTATAGGGGGATTTGCTTCATCTAATAATGTGTATGGTAGTGGAAATACTATTATTGGTTATGGAGCAGATGTGATGGTGAATAATATTAATAATGCTACAGCAATAGGATTTAACGCAAATGTAAATGCCAGCAATAAGGTCCGGATTGGAAATTCTGATGTTACGGTAATTGAAGGCCAGGTGGCATTTTCCTTTCCTTCAGATGCCCGTTTTAAATATAACATCAGGCAAGATGTGCCGGGCCTTGATTTTATTAAAAAATTGAAGCCGGTTACTTATTATTTTGATAATGAGAAATTGGATGAATATACCAAAACAGGTGTTATCAATAATGACAAAATTTATCCGGCTTCTTATAATGGTGAAAAGGAAATTCATACCGGATTTTTAGCCCAGGATGTTGAGAAAACTGCCAACGAACTAGGTTATCATTTTGATGGTGTGCGTGTTCCACAAAATAATAAAGACCATTATAGTCTTGCTTATTCTCAATTTATTATGCCATTGGTAAAAGGGATGCAGGAGCAACAACTGATCATTGAAAATCAAAATAAAATCAATGATCAGCAGGATAAAAAAATTGAACAACAAGATAAAAATATTGAAGAATTAAAAAGTATTATTAAAAAATTGGAAATAAAAATTGACGGATTATCAAATAAATAATTTGTTGAATTAGCTTCTGAATAAATATTCTTATTACTCTTTAATTCACTAAAATGAAAAAATATTTTATCACAATAACAACCATTTTTTGTAGCCTGTTTATGTACGCCCAGCAGGGCTTCGTAAGTGTAGGTGGAGATACTAAAAATGTAAATGGTTCGGTTAGTTTTTCCGTAGGTCAATTAGATTACAATTATTTTAGCAACACATCTAATCTAGTGGTTGAAGGCTTACAACAACCTTTTGAATTATCAGGTGCATTACCTGTAACATTGCTTTATTTTAAAGCAATTGCCACCCCGGAAAATACAGTACTTCTTACCTGGAGTACGACTTCGGAAAATAATAATGACTATTTTAAGATTGAAAGAAGCAGGGATGCAAATAGTTTTGAAAAAGTAAGTGCGATTCCTTCTAAGGGAAACAGCACCACCAAACAGGATTATTTTTCTACTGATTTTCAACCCTACCAGGGAGTTTCTTATTATCGGCTGACACAGGCAGACAAAGACGGCAAATTCTCAATTTCACAAGTTGAAAAAGTTTTGATTGGCGCTTTGTCATTCAGTGCCACAGCAAGTCCTAACCCAACAAGAGATATTATCCAATTGAGAATCAGCGGAGAAGTCAATAAAAAAATGCGCTTTATTCTTACTGATGTTAATGGAAAAGTGCTCATAAATTCAATGATTTCGAATATTAATACATCAATTAATTTAGGTAATGTGTCCCAGGGTATTTATATTTTAAAGGTTACTGACGGAGAAAAAACGGTACAATCTTTTAAGATCATTAAAAATCAGTAGGAATATTTTATTATTCTATTTTCTTTCCGGTTGGCTGAAAAGTCAACCGGATTTTTTTTGTCAATTTTCCTGGGAAGAATAAAAGATAAATAATAAGATTAAAAAAGTTTCATAACGGAGACGTCAGAAATTGTAGCTTATGAAAAAAGATGCATGAAGTTAAAAAGTCGATAATTCATACAAGACTTTCTTAAAAAACTAACCAAATATTAAAAAAGTAAAATTGATAAAAAATAAAAATGACTCAATAAGTCATATTGCGTTTTTGTAAAGCGAAAGGCATTATCTATTAACTCAACCTTTCAGCATGTAGGATAGTGGTTTAATTTGGACAAAATTTATATTATGAAACACATCCTAACATTCATCTTTACACTTTTTATTGCAATCTCGGCCGTTGCACAATCGCCGGAATTAATGAGCTACCAGGCGGTAGTCAGAAATGCCGAAGGCAAATTATTAATTGAAAAACCCGTGGGTATTCGAATAAAAATTTTGTTCCAAACGGAAAACGGTGCTTCTGTTTACACGGAAACACATACTGCTACCACCAATAAAAATGGCTTGGTTAGTATTAAAATTGGTGCCGGAACTATTGAATTAGGAAAGATCAGTGAAATTGACTGGAGCTATGGCCCTTATTATTTACAAACCGAAATGGATCCTGATGGCGGCAATAAATACAGCATCAGTAATACAAGCCAGATGCTAAGTGTGCCTTATGCATTGTATGCTAAAAATTCCGGAAACGCCTGGAGTCTTACCGGGAATGGTATTTATAGTGATCAATTCATAGGCACTATCAATAACAGGCCTTTGGTGTTTAAATTTTATAATAAAAGAGCAGGTATTCTTGATAGTAGTAATGTTTTTTGGGGAATAAATGCGGGGGTGGATAATATTTCCGGTACCTATAATATTGGTATTGGATATCAATCATTAAACAAAAATGAAGGTGGAAGTTTTAATGTTGCGAATGGTTACCAGGCACTGCATTCAAATATTAATGGTATAGAGAATGTAGCCGTTGGTGCTTCATCGCTTTATTCAAACACAAAAGGTAATTATAATTCAGCATTTGGAGTAAGATCGCTAAAAGCCAATACGATCGGACAAAAAAATACTGCCATTGGTATATCAGCACTATCAGACAATACAGAAGGGAATGATAATGTGGCAGCGGGCTTAGGTGCGCTATCCTCTAACACAACTGGAAATTACAATTCAGCTTATGGAAATTTTTCCCTTTCATCAAGTAATGGAAAGCAAAATGTTGGAATAGGTTTTCAAAGTTTGCTGAAAAATACCGATGGCTCCTATAATTCTGCTTTTGGTAATTCCGCATTGCTAAGTAATAAGACAGGATTAAATAATACTGCAGTTGGATACCTTGCAGATGTGGGTGCAAGCAATCTCATCAATGCAACCGCTATAGGCGCAGGAGCGATCGTTAACTCCAGCAATAATGTACGAATTGGAAATTACGCAGTTACTAAAATTGAAGGCCAGGTGGCTTTCTCCTTCCCATCTGATGCCCGCTTTAAATATAATATTCAACACAATGTGCCCGGTCTTGATTTCATCAAAAAATTACAGCCGGTTACTTATTATTTTGATAATGAAAAGTTAGATGCATTTACGCAAACAGGCGTAATCAATAACGATAATATCCACCCCGTTTCTAACACAGGAGAAAAAGAAGTTCACACCGGCTTTTTAGCACAAGACGTGGAAAAAACAGCCAATGAATTGGGTTACCATTTTGATGGTGTGCGTGCGCCATCTAATGATAAAGACCATTACAGTCTTGCTTACTCGCAATTTATAATGCCTTTGGTAAAAGGAATGCAAGAGCAGCAAGTGATTATTGACGCTCAAAATAAAAGCATTGCAGCGCAAAATAAGATCAATGATCAGCAAGACAAAAGCATTGAAGCGCTTAAAAATGTCATCAAAGAATTAGAACGCAAGATCAGTAAATTATCGAAGGACCAGGATTAATTAAATCCTGTTATGTATCATTTTCTCAATCTCAAAAAAAACAAAATGAAAAAATATTTAATCACTGCAGCATCGCTTTTTTGCAGTTTGCTAATGTACGCCCAGCAAGGTTTTGTAAGTGTGGGGGGCGATACCAAAAGCGCCGGTGGCTCCGTAAGTTTTTCTGTAGGCCAGGTAGATTATAATTATTACAGCAATGGATCAAGCCTGGTAATTGAAGGCCTTCAACAACCTTATGAAATCTCGGGGCCTTTACCTATCACGCTTCTGTATTTTAAAGCAAATGCTACGAAAGAAAATGCAGTAATCCTAAACTGGAGCACAACATCAGAAAACAATAATGATTATTTCACCATTGAAAGAAGCCGGGATGCCAGCATCTTTGAGAAAGTAACATCTGTACTTTCAAAAGGAAACAGCACCATAAACCAAGATTATGCGGCTACCGATTTTCAGCCTTACCAGGGAGCTTCCTATTACCGCCTGACACAGACAGATAAAGACGGAAAATTTTCTTTATCACAAATTGAAAAAGTATTGCTTGGTGGCTCGCAATTCACTGCCACAGCGAGTCCTAACCCAACCAGGGATATTGTGCAATTAAGAATAAACGGAGAAATTAATAAAACCCTGAACTATTTATTATTTGACATAAGTGGGAAAGTATTGATGAAAGCTAATATTGCAAACTCCGTTACACCCATCAACTTAGGTAATTTAGCACAGGGCACTTACTTGTTGAAAATAATGCAGGAAGGAAAATCAGTTCAGACATTTAAAATTCTTAAACAAAATTAAATTCTTTAAAAAAGTAAAACTATATCATGAAACAAATTTTATCAATATTGATCATCCTGTTTATGGCCACATATGCCAAGGCTCAGGCTCCGGATTTTGTCAGCTTCCAGGCAGTTGTCAGGAATAGTGAAGCCAAATTAGTAAGCGAAAAACCTGTTGGCATTCGGATTAGTATTTTAATAAAGTCCGAACAGGGTAATTCAATTTACACAGAAACACATTCACTGAATACTAACAAAAACGGATTAGTTACCCTAAAAATTGGCAGTGGCACAATAGTCTTAGGTTCGTTTCTTGACATAGATTGGGGTAATGGTCAGTATTTTTTGCAAACGGAAATTGATCCTGAAGGAAAAGATAATTACACACTTAAAAATGTAAGCCAGGTATTGAGTGTTCCTTATGCCTTGTATGCAAAAAGCGCAGGTGATGGATGGAAACTTAGTGGAAATGAAGTAACTGATAAAGATTTTTTAGGAACTACTAATAATAAACCATTAATATTTAAATTGAACAACCAAAGAGTAGGTTATATGGATGGCGATAATAATATTTTTTGGGGAATAAATGCCGGTTTAAATAATACGGGCAAAAATAATGTTGCAAATGGTGAGAATTCCTTGTATTCAAATATTTCCGGTGGATACAATGTTGCTACAGGAGTGCGAACACTTAACTTAAACACGACGGGAAATTATAATGTTGCTACAGGGGCAAATGCATTACAAAACAATATTTCAGGTTATAGCAATACCGCTAATGGATATTATGCATTGAATAAAAATACTTTTGGGTTCTTTAATGTGGCAAATGGATCCCAGGCTTTAAATTCCAATACAACAGGTTATGATAATGTGGCAAATGGTAAAAGATCACTCTTTACTAACACGATAGGATATTATAATGTGGCAAATGGTTCAAATTCTCTTTATTATAATTTAAGCGGAAATAATAATGTGGGAAATGGCTATCTGTCATTGGAATTAAACACAATAGGTAGCTTCAATGTGGCTAATGGATCTAACGCCCTAAGAAATAATACAGAAGGTAATAGAAATGTAGCCAATGGATATTATGCACTTTTTTCAAATAAAGATGGGAATAATAATGTAGCGACTGGTTCCAATGCTTTGACATCTAATATTAACGGATCAGACAATATTGCCACCGGCTTTGAGTCGCTGATTTCTAACACATCAGGAAGCAGAAATGTTTCCACAGGATATCAATCACTTTATAGAAACACAACCGCCAGTGAAAATGTGGCCTATGGATACAAGGCGTTATATGCTAATATTTCTGGCCCGGCCAACGTAGCCAATGGTGCTAAAGCTTTATACTATAATACATATGGTGGGTATAATGTAGCAACTGGTAATAGTGCGTTGTTAAATAATTTAACGGGCAATTATAATGTTGCCACCGGGTATTTAGCACTATCTAAAAATACCTCCGGAAGTTCAAATGTGGCAAGTGGAACCAGTTCTATGAATGAAAATAAGACTGGAGATCATAATTCTGCATTTGGATTTGCATCGCTTTCTTCTAATTTAGATGGATCTAATAACGCCGCCTTTGGTTTCAATTCTCTTCTGAATAATACCAATGGAAAGAGTAACGTCGCCATTGGTACTAATACACTATTAACCAACAAAACAGGAGGAAGTAATACAGCGATTGGCGACTATGCTGATGTAAGTTCGGGTGACTTGTCAAATGCAACAGCCATAGGTTCCGGTGCAATCGTTAATGCAAGTAATAAGGTTCGTATTGGTAGTGTATTTGTGACAAAAATTGAAGGCCAGGTGGCATTCTCCTTTCCTTCAGATGCGCGTTTTAAATACAATATTCAACACAATGTACCCGGCCTGGATTTTATTCAAAAATTACAACCGGTTACTTATTATTTTGACAATGAGAAATTAGACGAATATACAAAAACAGGTGTCATTAATAACAAAAAAATCTACCCGGTCTCTTATATTGGAGAAAAAGAAATTCACACCGGGTTCTTAGCTCAGGATGTAGAAGAAACTGCCAACGAATTAGGTTATCATTTTGATGGAGTACGCGCTCCTTCAAATAACAGGGATCATTACAGTCTTGCTTATTCGCAATTTATAATGCCATTGGTAAAAGGAATGCAGGAGCAACAGGTAATTATTGAAAAACAAAATGCTACAATTTCTGAAATGAAGCTTTTAATAGAATCGCAAATAATACAGCAACAGGAAATCAATGATAAATTATTAGAAAAAATTAAAATTTTAGAACAGAAATTCGAAAAGTAAGGGGTAAAAATCTTAGAGTTTATTTCTAAGAAATAGGATTATCCTATTTCTTACATTTTAAAATAAAGATTCTATTTTATTGGCAAAAGAATCAAAAAAAGGATATTGATTTTCCATTAGAATAATAATTTTTGAAAAAAAATAATCAATAAGTAAGTTCTCTGTGAAAGAAAATCTTATTCCATTTTTTTATACATTGGGGCAATTTAGTTAGCTGAAAATTAACTAAATTGCCCCTTTTTTAAAAACCAGGTAAGTGATAAAAATCGGATTGATAAGGGAAGAGAAAATTCCTGAAGATAATAGGGTGGCTTTTACACCATCTCAGTGTAAATCGATAAGGGATAATAAAGGATATTCAATAGTGGTGCAGCATTCAGCGCACAGATGCTATAAAGATGCCGAATATATAGCCGAAGGAATTGAAGTAAAAGAAGATCTGAGTGATTGTGATATTTTATTTGGCATTAAAGAAGTTCCTAAAGAATTATTGATTCCTGGTAAAACCTATTTTTTCTTTTCACATACAAAAAAGCTTCAACCCTACAATCGTGCGCTCTTCCAGGCTATTTGTAGTAATGGAATTACACTTATTGATTACGAATGCCTGGAACATGAAGATGGCAACAGGCTGTTAGGATTTGGTTTCTTCGCAGGTGTAGTTGGCGCACATAATGGCATGATGGCTTATGGCAATCGTACTAAAGAAATTCATTTGGATAGGGTGTACAAACAAAAGAATTTTAAGGATTTGATCCATTCCTATTTCGGACTTAAAATACCTCCCGTAAAAATTGCCGTTGCCGGCAGTGGGAGAGTAGCGCATGGTATTACCGAAATCATGAACCTGATGGAAATACATGAGGTAGAACCGGACGAATATAAGGAAACAAAAGAGTTTGCTTACCCGGTTTATGTTCATTTAAAAGGAAAAAATCTATATATCAATAAAGAGACGAAGAAATATGACCGTGCTGAATTTCACGCGTTCCCGGACCGTTATGAATGTTTGTTCATGGATTATTTTTACCAGACAGATATTTTGATGAATGGGGTGTATTGGCAAAAGGATGTTCCGCGTCTTTTTGAAATGGAAGACTTGAAGAACCCTGATTTTAGAATGCATACAATTTCAGATATCTCTGATGATGAAAATGGCTCGGTACCTTGTAATTTGGGTGATGCCACCATTGAAGTTCCGGTGTATGGTGTAAATAGGTTGACCGGGAAAATTTCCGCTCCTTATTTGGCCGACTCAGTGGATATTATGGCAGTAGGAAATTTGCCGAATGAACTTCCACGGGATGCTTCCAGGTTTTTTGGTGAGCAGCTGATCAAATATATTGTAGATGATCTTGAAATAAAATCGTCCATTATTGAAGATGCTACTATTACTAAAAATGGTCAGTTGACGCCGGCTTATTCTTACATGAAAGAATATGCAACAATCACCGGCACTATAACTTCAAATAATAATCACCTAGTAGTCTGACAAAATCCCTGGTGTATTCGTTGTCATTGTCTTTTATGGTGATTTCCTTTTGAACTGCTGGTTTGGCCTCCTTTCCAAAGAGAAGCAATCCCCTAAAAAAGGAATGATCCGACGTTTGCCTGGCCAACATTTTTTCCTGTAATACTAATTCATTTTTTTCTGCGAGGGAGATAAATTCCTTTAAACGATTGAAAGGTAGCAGAACGGCAAATTGTCCTGTTGGCTTGAGCAATCTTATCACATTAAGCAGCAGGTTTTCCAGGGTAAGACCTGCATCATGTTTGGCAATATTTTTTTCGGAATTGCTGCTTAATAAATCTTTTTCAAAAAAGGGTGGATTGGTAATGATCAGGTCATATTGATTGGTTGGCTGGTAATCTTTTATATCAATAAGATAAGCTTGCAACCTTGAGGTCCATGGAGATACAGCAAAATTAGCTTTCGCATCTTCAAATGAAAGTTGATTAATTTCAATTGCGTCAATGGAAGCATTCGTTTTTTGCGAAAGCATCAAACTCAATAAACCTGTTCCTGTTCCGATGTCTAAAATTGTTGTTGGCTGTATTTGTTTGTCTTCTAAAATACGGGCAATCCATGCACCGAATAAGCAGGAATCAGTGCATACTTTCATGCTGCTCCTTTCCTGGTGTATAATGAATTGTTTGAATTGGAAGAAGCTGTTTTTCATTGGAAGTTTACGGAGTAAAATATTCTATGCTCTGGCCGAAGGTGAAACAGACAGATCAGAAAATTGTCTATTCAAATATTTATAATAAGCCGTAATGGCTATCATTGCTGCATTATCTGTACAATATTCAAATTTTGAAATGTAGGTATTCCATCCTTCTTTTATTCCCATCGCTTCAAAGCTACTTCGTAAACCACTATTTGCACTTACACCGCCTGCTATACATATTTCCCGGATGCCTGTTTCCATTGAAGCTTTTTTCAATTTATTTAATAAAACCGAAACAATACGGGACTGAATGGACGCACAAATATCATTTAAATTATCTGCTACAAAATTTTCATTACCTAATTTACCATCCCTGATAAAATACAAGAACGCGGTTTTTAATCCGCTAAAACTAAAATTCAATCCATCGATTTTTGGTTCAGGAAAACGAAATTTATTAGGGTCGCCCATTTTCGCATATTTATCTACCAATGGCCCGCCAGGGTAGGGAAGTCCGATTATTTTTGCTGATTTATCAAATGCTTCACCGGCAGCATCATCCAGGGTTTTACCAATTATTTTTTGAGACAAAGGTGATTCACATAACACGATCTGTGTATGTCCGCCACTCACGGTCAGACACAAAAATGGGAAAGCAGGAACACGGGAATTATCATTTGTTTTTATCAGGTTGGCCAATACATGCGCCTGCATGTGATGTACTGCTATCAAAGGTTTATCGAATGCCAGGGAGAGGGATTTTGTAAATTCTGCACCAACCAACAGAGCGCCGATCAGGCCCGGTGCCTGCGTAAAGGCAAAAGCGTCCACCTGATCTAAAGTAACGCCCGCAGTTACTATGGCTTCATTTACCACGGGAACGATTGATTGCAAATGCGCCCTGGAGGCCAGTTCCGGCACTACGCCACCATATTGTTCATGTACTTTTTGTGTGGCAATAATATTGCTTAATATTTTACCATCCAGGCACACGGAAGCTGCTGTTTCGTCGCATGATGATTCGATGGCAAGAATGTATGACATATAGGATTTGGAAATTTTTTAGTGAAGGATGATTAATATTGTTTTTAATTTTTCGTTTTTACAATTTAATTTAACTGGCAGATGTATTGATAAATATTCGAGGGCGCATTACGCTTACAATTTTCTTATTTCAATGATGTTTTGCCAAGGCAGTTTAACCATTTAAACAATTATTTATTTCGATCTTATCGCAACTACCGGGTCCATATTGGCCGCCAGTATTGCCGGTACAATTCCTGACAATATTCCTATAAAAATGCAAAGAGAGATCGCAAGTGAAAGAATGCCTGTTGAGATATATACCGGAAAATCAAAAACATTGGTAAGTATAACTGTCAGTAAAAAAACTAAAAATAAACCTATTAAGCCGCCCAGGATACAAATGATTGCTGCTTCCAATAAGAACTCCAATAAAATACTTTTCTTTTTCGCGCCAATGGCCTTCTTTAGTCCAATGATAGGCGTTCTTTCCTTTACAGTTACAAACATGATATTTGCAATACCAAAGGCGCCTACTATGAGGCTTAACAAGCCAATAGCCCAGCCACCAAGATTTATGCTTGAGAATAATGAACCTACCTGGTCACTTATGGCACTTATTTCATTAAGTGTAAAATTATCTTCTTGTGTAGGGCTCAATTTTCTGATCGATCTCATCACTCCTTCCAAATCATCAGCCAGTGCCGCAGTTGATACTTTATCATTTGCCTTTACGATGATCTTAGGACTGCTTTGATCTTCACTTACCACCTGCCTGGCAAACTGGTATGGTAATATTAATTGCTCATCATAATTCATGTTACCCAGTATACTCGACCCCATTTTTTTAATGACCCCTATTATGACTGCTTTTTTGTTTTTTAATGTTATTTCTTTTCCTAACGCCAATTCCGGGCTGCCAAATAAGTTTTCAGCATTGGTATAACCAATGATTGCCACCGGGCTGCCAGAGGCAAATTCACTACCCGAAAAATACCGGCCAAATTTTATGGTTATGGGCTGAATATTATTCAGTTCTCCTGTGATACCGGCTACGGAAACGCCTTGCAAAGCAGCGTTTTTGTATTCAACATTTAAGCGGGCATCTATTTGAAAGGCTACATTTTCTGCCAGGCTGCTGCGCTGCCTGATAAAATTTACTTCCTGGTATGTAGGAACCGGCCGGTTCATCAACTTCCACCAAGGGTTATTTTCGCCACCCATGTAATTCCATTTATCAATATAAATGGTATTAGTGCCAAGGGTTTTTATCTGGTTTTGAATGTTCATTTCCAGGCTGTTAACTGTTGCCAGGACACCAATTATGCAAAAAATACCAAATGAAATTCCGATGAGCGATAGGGTAGTGCGTAATTTATTCACCATCAATTCCTGCATGGTAAGTTTTAATGAATTCCCTAAAATTGTAAGCGTTTTACGCATTGGGCAAATTTAGCTTAACGGAAGTTTTTATTATCAATTTTATGTGGAAAGGCAGATTATGATTATGAGGGACTTTTGAAAAAATTATTGAAGATTTGAGAATTCTTCTATGAAAAAGGAAGAAAAAACTATTTAAGCGTTGATAAAAAATTTCCTTAAAAAAATCCAACTACACATATTTTAATCTTTTGGCTTCTGTCATGTGAACTTTTTATCGCTTTGAAAATCTTTCTTACCTTAAATTTTTAAAATCTTCCCTGCTAAAAACCCCTGGCAATGCGTGATCACCTTCTTTAAAATCAAATTTGACAAAACGGATGTTTTTAATCTCAGTAAGGTTATAAACTACAGTTGCCATATAATTATAAGCTCCTGTGCTTCCAATTTGATTGGTAAATTTCTGGCTATCTGTAATTTTTACAAAGGCAGTATCATGTGATGTTTTCACAAATTGTAGGGGGATATCATCAAAATTTTTGTTGAGTTCATTGGTGATTTCTTCAGCAGTCAATGTTTCTACCTTACTGTCCGGAATTTTTTTTATTTTTTCAATTTGTGAATTTTTTTCTAACTCAACACTCCATAGCAAGGGTGAATTCTGAATGACCATACCCGAATCTCCGGTTAAAGGAGATGAAGCGGTGTCACGCACAGTTTCATATACAACTTCTTCATTTTTTTCATCACTGTTATTGCAACCAAATAAGATCACAGAAAAAATAAAAAGAATGGATAATGCTTTTTTCATAAAATGGTGGATTTAATCAGGAATTATCAGTGTTACCTCTAAAATAATAATTCCAATGCGCATCTCACTGTTTCTCCGGTATTAAATAAAAACATTCTAATTATGATAACATAATTAAAAAAACAAATCCTGGATTTTCAACAAATTTCTGACAAAATTTTATCAATAATCACCCTTGATATCAATAATTATTTTTTGAAGGAAGTCAGGTATTCCACATTGGTTATTTTCCCGGTTTTATCATACATCTCCTTTTTCAAAAGACCAACTTTTGGTGTTAGCCAGATTGCTTCTTTGGTAGTTTCCACAGGTTTTGCCACACCGGATTTTGTAACAGTACTTGTCCTTGTTGCAGAAATTTTAATGCAATCAAATGCTCCTGCCGGTGTAGTAATCTTTTCTTTACCTTCTACTTTTCGATTGGTGAGAGAAGTAGACAATACAATTCCATCATTTAATCCGGATTCCCCGGAGAAACTGACATCAGCGAGTGATTGCCCAATAACCATATTTACCGGCACAGCCATGAAACCTGTATTAGCAAGCTCGTTCTGAGAAAGTGCAGGATTCGATTTCAACAAAGATCTTTTTAATTCGCTTGTAAAATCAATATAAATGGAATCAGGCGAACATTTAAAAACCAGGTAATCTGCGCCATCATCTACATGTACATTGTTCGAACTGGTTTTTATTTCGATCTCGGAAATAACAGTATTATTAATACTGTATACATTTTTTACGGTCAATTCCGTTTGCGAAGATTTTGTGGGGTCAGCATTAATATTTTTGTAATATAAAACGGAGCCTTTTTTAAACCAATTATAATTGGCAGCTGAGGAAGGAATATTTAGAGCACCGGATTGTACAGTATAAACATATGGCTTTCTTTGAATGGCGACCTGGTCAGCACTACCTGGTTCCAGTTTATTCTCCAGTTTTTTGGCCATTTTTTTTAAAAATTGGGCCTGGGTGCCGATAGAAAATCCAAAGGAAATAAAGAAAAAAAGAACAATACCTTTTTTAATTTGTGAGGCAGATCTTGCTATCAGATTTGATAAAAATAAATTTTCAAACAAACCAATTAAATTTTTTTTCATAATTTTTTCTATTTACACGATAAATGCGCTTATCATCTATTTTATTTTGAAATATAAGCATCACAATGAAACTGTTAGGTAAAAATAGGTAAATAAATAGTTTCAAAAGTTATTTCTAATCAAACAGAAATGCATTTTGATTAAACTTCAATTGTTTTTATGAATAATTAGGAGTGTGTGATTTCAGGAGAGAAAAGCAGCTTTTTATATTTAATCTATTGATGTATAAATTTAAGTATTTCTCTACAATCATGGCATACTATTTACAGTTATATTATTAATAAATACTATTATTATGAAATACTTATTATCTCTTTGCTTCCTGTTTTTGTTTTCATGCAATACCGGAAATACAAATAATCAGCCAGCCAGCGAAATAGATTCTCCTCATCCCTCTAAAATTGAAACACCCGCTGATGCGATTCCGGGAGATATGAAAATCAAACATGATTCCGTTGTTGTCCCAAGGGATTCTATACTACGGGTAGAGAGTAAAAACCAGTAATCAATTTTTATTGATTTTTTGTAATTCCAGACATCACCTAAGAGAAAAATATTCTTTTCTTTGTTGCAGCACCAGGAGAGTTTTATGTAACATTTTACATGGTCAATTTCATTTTCCCTCAAAAAATTCTTTGCGCAAAAGTGAAAACATCGTCATGTCATAATATGTCTCATTCCAATGCATCCATTGTCTCAATATACCTTCATTTTTAAAACCAAGTTTGGTGAGAACCTTCTCTGATGCCGTATTTCCCTGCATCACTTCTGCTTCAATTCGGTTTATTTCCAACGCAGTAAAACCGAATTGTAGAATGGCTTGTAAAGCTTCGGTCACATAACCTTTATTCCAAAATGCGGTCTGTAAATCGTAACCAAGGTTAGCTCTATGTTGTTTTGTAAAATTATTAAAACCCGCCGTGCCTATAATATTTTTTTTTCCTTTTAAAGATATCCCCCATCGGATACCTGCCTGCTCCGCAAAACGGCTGCTAAACCAGTCAAGGTATTTTTGCGCCTCCTCCTCATTGTTCAAAGTTGTTACATTGTAATATTGAGTTACACTGGAATCATTGAACAAATTATAAATGTCATTTAAATGTTCCTGCCTGATTTCGACTAGATCAAGCCTGGCTGTGTGAAGTATTGGGAATTTGTCTGCCATTATCTTTCGTGGAATAGGTGTTGATTAATTGTACAATGTCACTAACAATTACTAAAATTTAATGATGCGTAAATGATTTCATTTATTAAAAATATTGTTTTTACTGGTTAAATGTGGATTAAAGTTTATTGAATGTAAAGGCTTTAATAAATTGTATTTAATCAAAGACAGCATTAGAAAAGATGATCATTGTATTTAATTGCGACAATATTAAAATCAATTTTTCGGGCAAAGCTTTTCTTTCTCAACTTTATTAATAACATCATCAAATAATGGTGTAAATGAATTTTTATAGTCCAGTGCTTTCAATTGAGTCATCATTTTAACCAACTCGTTCTGAATATATTGATCTTTTTTTCCATAACTCCAGATTGGATCAATGCATTTAACGAATATTTCTTCAAAAGATTGACAAGGTAAATAGATTCGTCCTTCTTTCTTTTCATTGTAAAGCAGGACTTCATAAGAATGATACATTTTAAAAGCGAGCATGTCAGATAAGGCATGGAGACTAATTACCGCCGTTCCGGGGTCATTTATACCGGGACTTAATGCTTTAATAGCCACCTCTGCAAGTTGGTTAAATCCATAAACTGCATTTTGTCCGATAGGTTGTCCTTTATAAAAATCTGTAGTCGACTGAATTTCTTCTACAAGCTCATCATTTAAATGTATACCGGAATAAACTTCAATAAAAGGAGTACCGTTTATCAGGTAGGTTCCCCGGGGATATAAAAAGCGAATCAACAAATCTTTCTCTGTGGCAATATCAAGCAGCGGTTTTTCATTTATTCCCTGGAAATAATTGGATTCTGTTGTTTTTATTTGGTAGTTAATATCACTTTTCCAATTAACCGTTTCTTCTTTTATTTCTTTAAAATTATTTTTCATTGTATGCATCGTTTGATGTTGGATCCGGTTAATAACGGTCTCATATTTCACAGTTTGTGTTACATAATCCAGGAAATAAATGAAAAGAAATATATCAATTACGGTGAATAAAATGAGTAGGTAAATACTTAGCGCAGGCACATATATCCCGCTATTAATGTCCCGGATTGTACTTAATAAAAAAAGTGCATAGACAATAGTTCCGATGTAAAACCCCAGGATAATTTGCTGAAAACGATTTTCAATCATGCTGGACAGCATTCTGTTACTCATTTGCGAAGCTGCCTGGTTTAGCACGATCATTACCAGTGAAAAACTAAACACCGTGAGTGAAATAAGCGCACCTGCTACCGTGGATATAATGGAACGCGCTGTGCTGGCATCTTTCAGGCTTAACCAACTTAGATTGGCTTTTATATTTTTTCCGAAAACAGAGAAATCAATCTCTAACATCCCCCATGACAGAAGTAAAAAACCAATCGCAATCAATGCAGGTATGAAGGCAATACTGCTAATAATTTTATTGTAATAATTTCTAAACCATTTATTGATTTTCATGGAGTAACAGGATGTTGGTTTTAGCAATGACCTTGGGCTTTAGGCTTTGGGCCAATTCACTTCCCAAACTTACATCAATAAAACTTGTTTTTTAAATGAAAACAGGCTGACCAAAACTAGGGCAGCCTGCTGTAGAAATTTGTCTTTATTTTATAACGGATACAGAAAAAGTTTTTATGCCTGATCACGTTTCTTTTTTCTCATCTTATTTTTAATTTCGATTACTCACAATAGCAATGTTGAAATTGTTGCCAAGGCTTATTGTTTATCCCACCATACCCTTGAAGTAAGTACATCGCCACCCTGAACGCCATCATGGGCAATTTTATAATTTACCGGGTTGGAGCTTGCTTCTGTTGATGGATAAGGAAACCTTCTTGGAATAGTGCCACCTGTTGCATTATTGGGATAAACTACTGGCGTAAGAGCAGGAAAACCGGTTCTTCTCCAATTAGACCAGGTCTCATAGAAATCCAACATAGTTATGGCATTTGCCCAATATTGTGTATTGATCATTTGTAAACCATTTCCTTCATTGTATGGATTTGCTGTTACATAAGCAGAGGCAGTAGCATCCGAAACACCAATTGACGGATCATACTGTGTTAAATAAGTCATAGCTGATTTTACACCGTTATTGTAATGAGAAGCAGCGCTACCACCGATTCCCCATCTTTGTGCAGCATCAGCTAATAATAATTCTGATTCAGCATAAGTCAAAATAAATGTTGGACCAGACCGCTGCATCATCATTGGGTTAATAGATGAATAAGCAGGGAAAGTGGTAAATGATGGATCTGCACCAATCGTAAGGCCGGGAATACCACTTAGATCTTTACCATTCGGCATTCCTTTTTGTACAGCAGGATCCGAATTAGCACCTGCATTCTGATCTTTGGAATTAGGGTCTAAATATAATTGCGTTACTGCTACTTTTCCTAACCGGGGATCCCTGGTGGATTTTAGAAAATTGATAAAAGTTTGCGACCATTTTGTGTAGTAATTTTCCTGGCCGCCATCTCCTAATAATATCTGGCTGTTTCTATTTATTGTTGCCCGGCTTCCGGTTTCATCACCCAGTAAGAAAGCATTGTCATCATTACTTTCCATTGTTTTTCCAATCACTTTTGTAACATATGTTTGGGCTGTGGCGGGATCTACTTTTGTCAAACGCATGGCCATCCTCAATAATAAGGTATTTCCAAATTTTTTCCATTTTGAAATATCGCCATCATAATATACATCTCCGGCAGGAATGTCCCCTCCCTCATCAAGACTATCTGTTGCATTATTTACTTCTTTTAGTAAGTCTGCATAAATTGCTTCCTGCTTATCATATACCGGGAAAAAATTATTGGTATAATATCCCTGTCCTGCTGCAAAGTAGGGAATGTCCCCATACAAGTCAGTGATACGTTCCAAAATCATTGCCTTCATTATTCTTGCAATCTCGTGAATATTCTTAAACTGTGGTTTGTCTTTGGTGAACTCCACCAGGTCCACGATGGTTTTCACCTGTTCGGGGTAAGCTACTGTCCAATAAGCAGCGGTATAGTCTTCATTTAATAAATATTTATCCCCGGCCCAATAACCCACTACGGTAGATAATCCCTGCATCATCGTAGAGCAATAAATTAAATTTCCGCGCCATGTTTCGTAACTAAAGTCCATACTGCCCGTATACGTAAGCTGTGCTGTTGTGAGCAGGAAATTGGGGTCAAAATTAGATTGGCTGTAAGATGCAGGATTTGTATTGATCTCATTGAATTTTTTAGTACAACTGCTTATCAATACGAAGCCTGACAGAATTAAAAAGCTATATTTTATTATATAAAGTCTCATTGTCTTAAATTTTTAATTTGTAGTGAATTAGAACTTAACATTTAAATTAATACCATAGGAGCGTATCGGCGGCACACCTCCCAATTCTAATCCCTGTGTTAGTCCGTCCGAAGTGGATGAAAAGTTAGCTTCAGGATCAATATTATCAGTCTTTTTCATAATGGTAAAAAGGTTTCTTCCTACGAGGCTTACGTTTAATGATTTAATTGCTTTTCCCATCATTTTTGTAGGAAATGTATAACCAAAAGCCAATTGCCTGAATTTGATAAAGCTTGCATCCTGCACAAATAACCTGGAAACATTATCAGCCAATGTTGCGTAATAAGTTTGTGCATAAAGCGGTGCATCCGGCGTACCATAGTTTTTTTCACGATCTACCAATGTGGCCTGGTGAAGGCCAAATACATATCCATAATAATCCGTTGCTGAAAATATCTTTCCGCCAAATTTTCCATCAATCAAAAATGATAAATTAAATCCTTTAAAATTAAATTCATTGTTCCAGCCACCAATCCATTTGTGGTAACCCGATCCCAAAGGAATTAAATCTCCCCTGTCAGGAATTCCACTGGCATTTAATACTACTTTTCCTGAGGAGTCATATTTATAGTCGTAAGCTAAAACCTGGTCTGCAGGCAATCCCACAATGCTGGCAGTAAATCCTACTCCTGAACGGGATGTTCCGCCCGGAAGCTGGCTTTGACCAGCCGCAAGTGATAGCACTTTATTGTGATTGATAGAACCGTTTACTGAGGTTGTCCATCTGAAATTTTTAGATTTTACGATATCAATGGAAATGAGTGCCTCAATACCTTTATTTTGCAGTTCGCCGATATTCAGTATGGCACCTGTGTATCCGGATGTGATAGAAGCTGGCGCGGAAATAATTTCATTGGTAGACTTCTTATTATACCAGGTCAAATCTAATCTTATCCTGTTTTCAAATAGACTCATTTCAGTACCTAATTCAATCTCACTCGCTTTGGAGGCGTGCAGGCCTTTATTAGGTACATCAGTATTATCAATGGATCCCAGGGGACGCCCATTCAGTGATTCGCTATTAAATGTGTAGCTTAATTGTGTTTGATATGGATCAGTGGCTGCTCCTACAACTGCATAACCCGCTCTTATTTTTCCAAAGCTTAACCAGTTATTTTTGACAAATTGCGAAAAAACAAAAGAACCACTTACACCCGGGTAAACTACATACAATTTGTTATTAGTTCCAGGTGTAGCTAATGTAGAGAACCAGTCACTCCGTACGGAACCTGATACATACAAATAAGAATTGTAATTTAAATCGACTGTTCCGTAAAGCGATTGTACTTGCCGGTCACTTGGATTATAATCGACAGATTTGTTGGTTGCATTTAGAATGTTATATACAAAAGGGACAGCGAAAACATCACCACCATTTGTAGTGGTTGCTGATTTTGTACTCCGGTAGCTTGCACCTAAAGTGGGCGTTACGCTAAAATTACTTTTTATATTAAAAACCTTGCCCATTAAACCATCTATATTTAAATCAGTGAACCTGATCGTTTCATCTGTGATCTGGCCATCTGTACGGTAGGCTGTACCATTAGGAACTACGCCTAAATAATGGTCATTATAGGCATCTCTGCCAACACGCCCCTGCACATAGAATCCGTTGTCGAGATTGTATCGCGCAGTAAAGGAAGAAATTAACCGGTCACGATTGGTGTTATTAATAAATTTCTCTGCTGCAAACCAGGGATTAGTAGCATAAGTATTGGCAGTGTAAGCGTACTCTGAACCATCATCATTGCTGGTTTTCTTCAAAACATTTACATTAACACTTGTTGGTAGGAAAATTACATTGAAATTAGAATTACCGGGTCCATCAGAAAGAAAAGGCCGGTTTTTTGCCTGCTCCAAAATATAATATGCCCTTGCATCAATTACCAGGTTTTTTATGGGATTAAAACTACCACTGAAATCAAATGATTGCCTGTCAAGGCCCGAATTAGGTATTACTGCCTGGTTGGTAAGGTCACTGGCAGAAAAACGGACAGCCCCACCGGTAAATACTTTATTGAAAGCGATGGTATTTGTCAAGGTGCCGCCGGTGCGATAAAAATCTTTAATATTATTCCTCTGCGCTATATATGGTCTCTTTTTTCCATCAAATTGAGTTACACTTGATCCATCCAATTTACCTCCCCAGCTTGATTGACCGGATTGGAATGCCGCTGCCTCATCTGCAGGTTTTACATTATTAGCGCCCTGGCCATATACATATTGCCAGTGTGTTGGGTCCATCACCTGTTCTGCTACATAATTAGAATTGAATTGTATACCACTTGCTTTGGCTGTTTTTGTGGTAATTAAAATAACGCCACCTTTTGCCCGGTAACCGTAAAGAGCCGAGGCAGCGGAACCTTTTAAAACGGAAATGCTTTCAATATCATCAGGATTTAAATTCCCGATTGCATCGCCTCTGTCTACACCATTGTCATACTGGGTGCCCTCCTGGCCGTTTGGCTCACTTTCCATTGGCACACCATTTATCACATATAACGGTTGATTGGAATTACCCAAACTTGATATGCCCCTGATAATAACATTTGTAGAAGAACCCGGTCCACCTGCTATAGAACTTACATTGAGACCGGCTACTTTTCCTACCAATGAATTGGCTACATTTATTTCTCTTGCCTGTGTCAGTTCGTCTCCATTCACTTCAGTGATGGAATAACCTACAGACCTGCGGCTCTTTTTTATGCCGAGGGCAGTTACCACTACCGTATTTAATTCTTTGGAAGTTTCAGTTAGCTGCACATTGATGGAATTGCTGCTTTCTACTTTCACCTCTTTTGAATGGTATCCAACAGATGAAAAAACCAAAATATCCCCTTTGTTTGCTTCAACACTGAACTCGCCATTGTCATTTGTGAAAGTACCTTTTGATTTTCCTTTGATAACAACAGAAGCCCCTGAAACAGCTGTTCCCGCCTCGTTGGTAACTTTCCCAGAGATAACATTTTCAGGTATTGTAAAAACAAATTTGGGTGAATTGGTATTCATCTCTGTGTAGGAAATTGGCTGAATTCCTGATCCTGTTTTTTCGTGGTCTTTAATAGAAAGAATTACAAAGATGCCATTATTGATTTTTTTGTAGGTGAGGCCGGAGTTGGCCAACATTTTATTCAAAATAACCTCAGTATTGTCCGTCATATCATCAATCAGGTTTACTGTTTTTTGACTCAGTTCCTGGTTAGAAAACATGAAATAAACACCTTTCACTTTGTTCAACTCTTTCAGTTGTCCTAATAAAGGACCCTTCGAACTTCTCTCTATTGTGCGGGATATTACTCTGTCCGTTTTTGGTTTTACATCGTTAAATGAATAACTGTTTTGCGCATAAGCATTACCGTTATTCATAGAAAAGAAGATGAGTAACAGGCAAAAAAACTGGGAGGTAATTTTTAATACACTCATTTTGGAAATTTTAATTTTTTGAAATAATTTATTTATTTTCCTTTATTACAATTGAATCATTTGTTTGGGAAACCTGGAATTCCTGTGTTGCATTTAGGGACTGCACCAGCACACCAAGATTGTTATTGGGCATTATACCTGTGATGGTTTTTTTTGCGATAGCATCACCCTCAATCTTCACTGATATTCCATAATGTCGGGTTATGATATTGGCCACTTCAGCCATTGGCGTATTATTAAAAACAAGTTTGTTATCAGTCCATGCAGAATAATCCTGGTTATCTGTTTCTTTCTTTTCAATTTGCTGGTGATCAAATTGAACAAGATCGCCGGGCTTCATCACGATTTCTTCTACACCAGGCCGGTGAATTTTTACACTACCTTCCGTTAACGCAATACTGCTTTTACCACTTTCATTAATTACATTGAAAGAAGTGCCGGTGACTTCAATATCAAATGCATCTGTATGCACAATAAATTTAGCATGATCAGGCATTTTCTTTACGTGAAAATAAGCTTCACCTTTTATCCATACATCCCTGGTTTTTCCTTCTTTCCATACTTTTCCGTAGGAAAGTTCACTGTTGGCATTTAGAATTACTTCGGTTCCATCAGGCAATTTATTCTTGCCGATTTCACCATAGTTCGTAGCAATCTGTAATTGTTGGGGCTGGCGCGAAACAAAAAAAATGCCAATGCCCAATAATATTAAAACGGAGGCTGCAACAGCCCAATAGTATAATTTTTTACTTCTTATTTCAACGATTTTCGTGGGTAAGGCAGTACTGTCTATTGACCTGAGAAGCCTTGATGCTTCCTGATCAATTTGTTTCAGGCTTATTTCCTCTTCCTCTATTTGGATCTTTTGCAAAAAGGCGGCAGCTTCCTTTGCTAAACCACTGTCAGAAGAAGGTTCAGTCATCCATACATCCCATTCCTCTTCCTCTTTTTTATTTGTTTTATTTACCCACGCGACAAAGCTTTCATCGCTTAAAAAATCTTCGATCTGGTTGTAATTATTTCTCATATTTACCCGTGTATATTGATAAGTGCCGGAAATAATTACTTTGTAATGAAGTTTTTCAAAAAATACTTTTTTTTATTCTATATGCATTGATTACTCTTGTTATCGGAGGGATTAAAAAGTCCTTATACTTTAGCTGTATTTTATGTTGCTGAATCAAATTGAAAATGATCTAATTTTATGGAACCGTTTCAGGGAAGGGGATACAGCCTCTTTTGTAAAAATTTTTAAAATTTATTATAGCCAGCTTTTCAATTATGGTAGCAAAATATGTGAGGATATTACGCTCGTAGAGGATTCGATCCAGGAACTTTTTATTGATTTATGGCGAACGAAAGGAAAAGCAGAAATTTTATCTTTACAGTCATACCTCTTTAAAGCGTTCAAATTCAAATTGATTAAAGCGCTCACAAAAGCATCAAAAATAACTTCCTTTTCTTCCCAATTGCCAGCTTATGAATTTGAAATAAGCCATGAACTGTTTATCATTTCGAATGATGAAAATAAGGAATTATCGCAGAAAGTATTCAACGCAATGAAAGAGCTATCTCCACGCCAGAAAGAAGTTATTTATTTGAAATTCAATCAAAACCTAAACTATGAAGAAGTGAGTGAAATCATGCACATCAATTACCAGGCTGCACGAAATCTTGTGTATACGTCCATAAAAGTTTTGAAAAAATTAATTGTTGTTTAAATCCTGCAACATTTAAGACTAAATGTTTATCAAAAATATTTTCAAATGTGAATCTCCCTGTGGCCGGAGATGTAACTGAATTAATCTGAAAAAAATTATTATGGAATAATTTCATTATAATCTTTTTTTCCACGATCCACTTTTATTCCTGTTCATCATTTAATTTTTCAACGTACAATTTATTTACAGTTGTCATTATAATGGCTACAATTGGCGAGGCCAATAACACTCCCCAGAAACCGCCAAGCAGTCCCATAGCTACTTGTCCAAAAATGACAAGACCCGGTGGTAGATTTACCATCTTTTTTTGTATTAATGGCTGTGTGACGGTGCTTTGAATTATTTGGATAAAAGTATAAAGACCGACAATCCAAATAGCAGTATTCGTGCCTTGCATTAACCCTAAAAGAACGGCCGGAATCAGTGCGATTATGGGTCCGAAGTTAGGTATGAAATTCATTATTCCAGCAATTAGTGCGAGGGTTAAGATCAACGGCATTCTCAGCGCCCATAACCCTAATCCCGAAAGGACCGCAATGAATAGGAAACCAAATAGCTGACCTTTGATCCATTTTTTTAAAACCTGGTACAATTCGTCAAGTAGCGATTTTCCTTTTTTTCTAGCTGTTTGCGGCAATAGTTTTATTATCCCGGTTTTATATGTCTCGTGGCCAGTTATGAAAAATATAGCAAGCAATAAAACAATATAAATATCACTGATGATACCAAACCCTGACGAAAGGAATTTCCTTGCCACAGAGAATGTTTTTTGAGAATCACCGGAGAAATTCAAGTAATTTAATGCCTTGCTTCCCAATTTACTCTGTTGCAAATGGGTTTTTGCGTTTTCAATCGTTTGAGGTAATGAATCGGATAATTGAGAAACCTGGTTTTGGAGCCTGGCTCCCACAAACCAGAAAAATGCCGTGATTAATATTATATTAATTCCTATGGATAGCGCCATTGCCAGGCCACGGGATATATTTAATTTACCTTCAAAAAAATCCGCACAGCCCAAAAAATAAATAGCAATTAAAATTGCCGCAATTGTGAGTAGAATTACACTAAAAAGTATTTTAAACAGCAATAATGAAATAATTATCAAAGAAATAATGCCACCGGCTATCCAGACTTTTTTGGAGAAGTTCAAATTATTTTCCCCGGAATTACTTCTGATCGGATTCATATTTTTAAATGATTTATTGATTTACCAATCTCAAATTTTTATAAGGATGAAAATTTGATTTTCAGCAAATGGTTTAAATAAAAACGATAAATAAAGATATTTTTTTAAATAGGTTACAAAGATTATGCTTGAATTTTTTTAAAAAAAGGCATAAAATATATTGCTAATTTTTTCTCAAAACTACCTGGGAATATTGTAGAAGATGAAAGTCCCCGATTATTATTTAAACTATCATTTCCTCAACTCACCAAAGCAACCTCTGGAGATCTACAATTCATTTGTTTATTATTGAATACTTTGTTTTGAATGGAAAATAAATTGTGGCATCGTTAAGTGACTGTTTGAAACACGTATAATAATCTAAGTGATATCAATTTACTACTGATCATTTTTTTAGGTATGAAATACGATTTACCATGCGCCTTCTCCTATTTTCATTGTTAGCGATGGCAGGTAAATAATCTTGAAATTATCGCTTGACTTTCATTTATCACTTCCCTGTTTTTGCAAATTGAATAGCTCTTTCAAGCACCTCATCTTTCCCTCCTTTAATTCCTTTTATAGAAGGTGCAATTTTAATGTCAGGAATAATTCCTATTCCCTGGGTTGCTCTGCCATCTGGATAAAATATACCATGGCCCGAGAATGCAGTTTGAATATCCCCCGGAAAAACGATGCCCGTGACATCGCCATCAGCTCCTGCAGTTTGGCTTCCAATAATTGTAGTATTCTTGTGCGCTGCCTGGATCACCATACAACTGTATTCTGCCTGGCTCTGCGTTTCCTCATTCACAAGAATGATGATCTTGCCTTTATAAATCATTTTTGACGTAACAGGAATTTCCCAAAGACTGGATTGAGTAGTTGTTGTGGCGGGGTCTGGCGATGTTGCAATCATCGTAGTACCTTTTGCAGTAATAACTTTTTTACTGGTAAGGTAATTTACAAGTGTCCAGGCTGTGCCCCTGGGATAGCTTCGGTTATCCAGTATTATAGCATCCAGATTTTTAAAGTCGTTCATCATTGAATCTACCTGGTCAACTTCAATTTTTCCAAAATCCACATAACCCGTTTTTTCATTTATTTTTTTCCATGGTTTGGTTTGTCCGGGTAACCCTGTCTCATTATTGAATGCATATCTTTTAGCCGTTCTTGGCCGAATAATGTTTTTGACCTCGCCATTATGCAAATAGGTAATTCTCACATTGCTATTTTCCGGCCCTGACAAAACATTTAACGTAACAACGCGCTGCAAAGCTGCATCATTGGAAGCACCAATAATTTGTGCAAAATTTTTTCTAACCTCATTTATTGGCACATCGTTTATTTTCAGAATTTCATCGCCCGGCGACATTACCTTTCTAATAGAATCATTGTAAGTTTTAAAAACAATTGTTTTATTTTCTACAAATTTTAGTTTTATTTCAGGAATATTACGGTGTAATATTGTCCAGACTTTACTGTCCAGCCAGCCATGACCGTCATGTATTTCTGTGATCAACCTGGCCACCACGTCTATATATTCTGTAGAATCTCTGCCCGAAAGAAATTTCGGTACATACTCATTAAGAACACTGTCCCAATTTTTTTTAATAAGTGCTTTATTCGGACAGAAATAATTGATGGCAGACCAATAACGCATGAGTCCTAAAAGACGGAGTGGGGCAGAAGGATAGTTCATGCCATCGTAGGTTTCAACCATTTTTGCGGGTAGAATGTCATTTGCAATTTGTGGGCAGATAATTTTATCCTGCCATTTTTGCGTCAGCAACTCTTTCGATGCGGTAAGTAACGAATTTTCTATGTCAGCTACAGTAGACTTTACGATAACGTCCGGTACAAAATCTTTACAGCCGTTTTCAAAAACACTTTCGCCTAAATTGAGATTTACCTTTACGCCATCAGCCACTTCCATTATGTAATGCGCTGTAGAGGAGAAACCTTTCAGACTATCTACAGACACCACTTTTGCCACACCGGCTTTCTGTACAGCTATAATAGCCTCCCCGATATTTTTATTGAACCTATTTACCAATAAACAGACAGGTTTGTTAACCGAGTTAGGCGCCTTTCGGATAAATGTGGGATTGATAGTCATCCATCCCTGGTAATAAAAAGATGACATATCGAAAGTCTGCGATTCATGTCCATAATGAATCCGTGACCTTGACGGGATATAACTTATATCATGATCAATGATGAAACTAACAAGCGAGTTTAAAAATATTGTTTCATAGTAATCGCTTACCGCATCATTATTTTTGGTTTTTCTTAAATCTATGATGATGCCTTTTGCATTTTTTAAAGAATCTTTTAATTGTTTGGAAGCAATGTTTTTACCAAAACTATTATTATTCAGGCTCATAAAATTCTCATCAAAATGAAGTAGCGCAATACTATCAGGAAGCCAGGTTAATAATGACCGCTGTGGCAAATTCACGCTATCATTTTCATTGACTGATAATTCTACGATTGATGTTGAAAGATCATTTAACTTATGAAGTAATTTTTGTACAGCATATTTAAAATTTGCTGCAGTTGGATCTTTAATTAGTTCCCCGATATTATCTGTATATAAACTATCAGCATTAATTACATTGTACGCCATGGAAGGATGAAACAAATTAACAGCGCTCCATATTTTCCCATAATCGCCAATCCTTTGGATGGCTGCATTGTCAAGCTTTTGGCCAACAGATTGAGCGGAAATAATCATTGTTATCAGTAGTGTAACCAGGACTTTTATTCTATACATAAGTGGATTTTACCTTTTATATTTTATCAATGCCCGAATAATAATTAAAGCACAAAATACTATTATCTTATTTTTAATTGATATAATAAATTCAAATTAGAAATTTAAAATTATCGAATCAGTATTGGAACTATTCGCAATTAATTGATAATTGATTGTATTTATTTGCAATTAATTGAGCAAACACACCTTAAAAAAAACGAGATTCGTTACCTGCATATTAAAAATTAATTCTCTGAAATTTCTCACATTGGTTAGTTGCACAATAAAGCCCGGAAATAATCATTTCCGGGCTTTGTTCAGTGAGTAATTAATCTATGGAGATAGAAATTGTTGAATCAATTTTTATCTGACATTTTTGCTCAACTGCCTTTTCAATAATTTCAAAGATTTCACCTCTTGATTTCGTAAGGTCACTAATTCTTTTCTGTGATCCATCTACCGGCACACCAAGGCGCTCCCTGGAACTGAAATTCTTCATATAGTGAAAATTTATTTTGTGGTTTATCAGCCCGGATAAAATTAATTTGGCTTCCTCGGGGGTAAAGATTCCCTTGACCAGGTCTACCGTTTTCGTTGTTTCCATATTTTAATGATTTTTCATAAAAAATAAAAAGGTAGCCCGGAATTTATCCGGGCTACCTTTTTTAATCACCCAATGAAATGGTGCTTTCAACAGCGATGGTGTCGCCATTATTTTGAATGTATTGCCTCACATGTTGCAGGTTATTTTGCAATTGTGTGATCTTCTTTTCACGCATTTTAATATCTTCTTCATTGTGCGCATTTTGAATTTTATTTTCGTGGAATTGAATTTTTACATTCATTAATTGCGTAATGATTTGCAAAGCTTCTTTGCTGCTAAAGGTTCCGTTGATAAGTTGAATTTGCATTTAATTGATTTATACGTTGTTTAAAAGTAAAAAGTTCAGCGACTATTTTTTTAATAAAATTTATTGTCCCTGACCCATAGAATATCCCCGACGGCCATCGAAAGTGTACAAATTTTCTGTTTTGATGGCATCAATTGAATGGTCATCTGCATTTTCAAGTAATGAAATAATGGTGTGCTTATCAAACGTGTTTCCATTCGTTGGTTTGTACCGGCAACGCCAATGATCGGTGCAAAAAGTTTCAGAAAATCCATCAGGCCACACCTTAATACCACGATTGGTAATCATGGTAAGCTCTGCAGACTGGCCTCCCAAATTGACTATTTTTGCAGCGAGTTCATTCGGATCAGTTCCCTGCCAATCTATAAATACGTCTACCCCTACCAATACTTTTTCTGCAGCAGGCATTTTTTTGTATTTTGGCAACACAAGGGCTTGACCATTGCTATAGTTTACTTCAGCAAAAGTGGTAGGAACTGCACCGAGGTTTGCAATTACTGCCTGTGCAAATTCTTTTGTGCCCAATACTTTTTTACTCACGCCTTCTTTATAAATGTCATAGGTGTGCAAACCATCTTCAATTGTTTTCAGCCAGGCATTTTGTACCTTTTCTGCCACTTTGGTTTGGCCAATATGATTGAGCATCATCACTGCTCCCTGCAGTAACCCGGAAGGATTGGCTACATTTTGTCCGGCACGACGTGGTGCAGAACCGTGGATAGCTTCAAACATGGCACACTCTTCCCCGATATTTGAAGAACCCGCCAATCCTACAGAGCCTGTGATTTGTGCAGCGATATCTGATAGTACGTCACCATACAGATTCGGCATTACCAATACATCAAATTGTTCCGGTGTGTCGGCCATTTTTGCTGCACCAATGTCTATGATCCAATGTTCATTTTCTATATCCGGATATTCTTTTGCAATTTCATCAAACACCTGGTGAAATAATCCGTCTGTTTGCTTCATGATGTTGTCTTTCGTGAAGCAGGTAACTTTTTTACGATTGTATGCTTTTGCATATTCAAAGGCATAGCGAACTATTTTTTCGCATCCCGGGCGACTGATCAATTTCAGGCATTGCACTACTTCATTCGTTTGCTGATGCTCAATACCTCCATACAGATCTTCTTCATTTTCCCTGATAATCACGATATCCATTATAGGATGTTTTGTTTGCACAAAGGGATGCAGGCTGCGACATGGTCGTACATTTGAATATAAGCCAAGAAATTTTCGCGTTGTCACATTCAGGCTTTTATAACCTCCGCCCTGCGGAGTCGTGATGGGCGCTTTTAAAAAGATCTTATTTTTCCTGATGGTATCCCAGGCTTCATTGGCGATACCAGATGTATTACCAGCGAGGTAGACCTTTTCGCCAACTTCGATTTCATCAATTTCCAGTTGGGCACCCGCTGCCATAATTATTTCCAAAGTGGCATCCATTATCTCGGGTCCGATGCCATCACCCTTAGCTACTGTAATTCTTGTCATGAGTTTTTATTTTTTTAATACTGCAAAATTGCACAGCTCAATTCATATATTTTCATTTATCTTTATTATATAATCCATAAATAATTTTTATGAACTTTACTTTTCACCAGCTTCGGGTTTTCATGGCAATCGTAGAAAGTGAAAGCATTACAAAAGCTTCCGAAGAATTACATATGACGCAGCCCGCTGTATCCATTCAGCTTAAAAATCTCCAGGCACAATTTGATATCCCGCTCACGGAGGTCATTGGAAGACGAATTTTTATAACAGAATTTGGTCATGAACTTTACCAGATTGCAGACAAGATTTTAAAGGAAGTGGATAATATTAATTACCAGACACAAAATTTTAAAGGAATGATTTCCGGGCGGTTAAAAATTTCTGTAGCGTCCACCGGCAAATATGTGTTGCCGTATTATCTGCGTGATTTTTTAAAAGTAAATCCGGGTATTGATTTGCAAATGGATGTAACCAATAAAACAAAAGTGATCAAAAGCCTGGAAAATAATGAAGTGGATTTTTCCTTAGTATCCGTGCTGCCGGAGACCCTTGAAATAGAGCAGGAAATTCTTTTACCCAATAAATTATTTCTTACCAGCGCTACAGATCATGAAATAAAAATAACCAAACAATCAGGTAAAGCCATTTTTGACACTATTCCATTAATATACCGCGAGGAGGGATCAGGTACCAGGGTAACTATGCAGAAATATTTTCAGAAGGCGAATATTGTACCTAAAGTGAAACTGGAACTAACTTCCAGTGAAGCGGTGAAACAGGCAGTAGTTGCGGGTTTGGGCTTTTCTATTCAATCTATTCTCAGTATTAAAAATGAACTCAAACAAAAAGAAGTAAAAATAATTCCTGTGAGAGGATTACCACTTACAGAAAGCTGGCGATTAATATGGCTAAAGAAAAAAAAGATGTCGGTGGTTGCCAAAGCCTTCTTGCTGTTTATTCAAAATAATAAGGAATCGATCTACCAAAAGAAGTTTTCCTGGATTGAAAAGTATAAGTAGGTTTAGAGGCTTTGAGCATTGAGCAGTAAGAAAATAAGCAATGAGCAATAAGCAGTAAGGAACGTTGAATGGTTAATCAACTCATTACAAATTGACATGAAAAAAAAATATATTATGGTAATTTTGTTTAGTTCGGTTTCCATCCATTCGAATGTAGAATAGGTGTGTGCTCTTGATTTATCAAACAAAAATCTTTTGATTTTCAATTTCACTTAGTAACTTTCCCGAAAAAATAAAATGGCTAATAAAGATGCTTTTCTTGCAACAATAAAAAATGGCTACACTTTTAAAGGGGAAACAATAAAAATTGGTGCGGGTATGCTTGATGGCGAAGTAATCCCGGAAGCAGAAATTTTTCTCCCTCTTTCTACCATGAACCGGCACGGGTTGATTGCCGGCGCAACAGGTGGTGGGAAAACGAAATCATTTCAAATGATCGCTGAGGGTTTGAGTGATGCAAGTGTGCCTTGTTTGCTGATGGATATTAAAGGAGATTTGAGTGGTCTTGCAGCAGAAGCTACCGTAAATGATAAAATTACTGCGCGATACCAGAAATTGAATATGGAATTCAAACCTTCCTCATATCCTGTGGATCTGCTTACGCTAAGTGATCAAAAAGGAGTGAGGGTAAGAGCAACTGTCTCTGAATTTGGCCCGATTCTTATTTCCAAAATTTTGGGATTAAATGACACGCAGGGTGGAGTAGTGGCGATGATTTTTAAGTATTGTGATGACAATAAATATCCCCTGCTTGATTTAAAAGATTTTACCAAAGTATTGCAATATGTAGGCAATGAGGGAAAGAAGGAATTGCAGGATAGCTATGGTAATATATCCACAACTTCTACAGGAACTATTCTAAGAAAAGTTATTGAATTACAACAACAGGGTGCGGATCTTTTTTTTGGTGAAAAAAGTTTTGAAGTGGATGACCTTATGCGCATCAATAATGATGGCCGCGGAATGATCAGTATTTTAAGAGTTACAGACTTGCAGGACAGGCCTAAATTATTTTCCACTTTCATGCTCCAGATGCTCGCCGAATTATATGCTACTATGCCGGAGGAAGGCGACCTTGATAAGCCGAAGCTGATCATTTTTATAGATGAAGCGCATCTCATTTTCCAGGAGGCAACAAAAGCCTTACTGGACCAGATAAATACGGTGGTTAAATTAATTCGCTCAAAAGGAATTGGCATTTATTTTTGCACCCAAAATCCCATGGATGTGCCTGCATCGGTCCTGGGGCAATTAGGTTTAAAAATTCAACATTCGTTACGTGCATTTACAGCCAATGACAGGACGGTCATCAAACAAACCGCTCAAAATTACCCTGAAACGGAATTTTATAAAACAGAAGATTTAATTACCCAATTGGGTATTGGGGAAGCCTTGGTTACCTTATTGAATGAAAAAGGAATTCCCACGCCTCTTGCCCATGTGATGATGTGTACGCCACGGAGCAGGATGGATGTGCTTACTGATGGCGAGATTGATAACATTGTGAGTAAGTCAAGATTAGCAGCAAAGTACAACCAGGTGATAGATAGCCAAAGCGCTTATGAAATATTGACAGCAAAATTAAATGTAGCTGCTGCAAATGCCCCTGTAGCAACAGCCACTGCAAAGACTGCGAAACCGGAAGAAAGTACTTTTGAGAAAGTAGCCAACAATACAATTGTAAAAAGCATGATGAGGCAGGCTGGCAATACAATTGTGAGGAGTTTGCTGGGTTCTCTGGGCCTGGGAGGAAGGAGTAGTAAGAGCACGAAGAGTTGGTTTTAATTGGAAAAGCTTATTTAAAAAAGGGGAATCTCTAATATTCAAATTACCCAAATAGACAAGTATAATTCCAGTATATATAGAATATTTACATTTTCATAGTTTGGCTATTGACTATTTTGTAATTCAAAAAAAAGAATAAATTATTTCTCCATTTCCAAATTATAATTATTCAATGGCAATCTTTACAAATAAAAATAGCTAAATACTGACCATTCGTGAGTGAGAATAAAATAATAGATTATCCGAGAATTAAGTTATAGATATTTAGCCATTTGAAATTACTCATCAAATAATCCAGTAATAGATAGCCCAATAAAAAACAGTAAATTTAAAAAGGATCTTACCCTAAATAAATTTACTGTTAAAAGTATACTGCTATTTATTTCAGGAATTAGATCCTGGTG
>JBDTEF010000083.1:0-10362 GCA_039922615.1 Ginsengibacter sp. | reverse complement strand
GCATTTTACGTTAAAGGAAAACTGTGGATTACGTCATGGCAAAATCATAATTATTTCAATATGAAAAAATTATTAATGTAGAAACACGAAGTTGTGCGACCCTTGACTTGGGAATTTTTAACAGCATTTATTTTCGTCTATGCCTCCCCGGTAGTCACTACCTTTCCTACATTTCCTGTTCGCTTCAATGCGCCCCAGCCTTGCAATTCTCCTTTCAACGCTTTATTGATGGATTTAATCAAAATGTAATACATCATCTGTCGGTAAATCAACCGCTGCGGCAACATCCAAACAAGCTTCAAATGATTTTCTTTTTCATACGCAAAAGCCAATGCAGCACCGGCAATATCTACGAGCGTAAAAATAAAATAATACAGAATAATATGTGAAAGACTTGCCACTACAATACCGAGTGAGGCTGCTATGAGGCTGAGCACTAAAATGATATCTGCAAGCGGTGCAAGTATTGGCAACATTATTTGGAAAATTAAGATATTGGGCATTGCGATCATTCCAAAATTTTTATATTTTGGATTAAAGACAGTTTCCCTGTGTTTCCAAAAACATTGCATCACCCCAAAACTCCACCTGAACCGCTGTTTCAGAAACTGTTTAAATGTTTCAGGTGCTTCTGTATAAGAAATAGCCTCAGTGCAATTTCGAACTATATAGCCGGATTTCAGCAAACGCATTGTGAGGTCGCAATCTTCTGCCAGTGTATCTGTTGTAAACCCGCCTGCTATTAATAATGCATCTTTTCTAAAAGCACCTATGGCTCCGGGTACTACAGTTATGCAGTTCAACAGATCAAAAGCTCTCCTGTCAAAATTCTGTGATGTAATGTATTCAATACTTTGCCAGCGCGTGATCATATTTATTTCATTACCAACTTTCACATTTCCGGCAACCGCTGCTACATTGTCCTCATTGAATTTTTTCATCAATAAAGAAACTGCATCTGATTTTAACTGTGTATCTGCATCTATACAAACAACAAAATCGGCGTTGGATTTGCCAATGCCAAAATTTAAGGCAGATGCTTTTCCGCCGTTGAGTTTGGTATATACAAATACCCTTTCATTGTTTGAAAATTGATCATGTACATTTAAATAGGTATGGTCGCTGCTTCCATCGTCCACAAAAATTATTTCCAGGTTACTGTAATCCTGTGCCAGCAAGCTATTCACTGTTCTGATGGCATTTATTTCTTCATTAAAAGCAGGAACAATAATACTCACCAATGGATTTTCCACCGTAGCTGCACCAGCCAAAACGACTGGTGAAAGTAGCCTGGCTTTTTTTTCTCTTCTCATTTGAATGGTAGCGAGTATTGCCATAAATAGGATGCGGCCTACAGATAAAAGAATTCCAAAAATAAATAAAGCAAATAAGACATGTCCGCCCCAGTAAGAAGTTTCTGCTAAAAAGAAATTAAATTTTCGCGTCCAGCTATCATGTGCATTTGCTACAACAGGCATTACTTCTGCCCTTGTTTTGCCCATAAGGTTGGCGATGGAAGTGAAGACATAACCTTTTTTCTGAAAATAATCAATGATCCTCGGAAGAGCCTCAATAGTGGCCTGTCGTGTATCTCCACCTGCATCGTGTAATAAGATAATACTTGCATTACCTGTTTCCACCTGGGACACGACCCTGTTAAAAATAGTATCAGCCGAGATACCCGGAACCCAATCGTTTGGATCTATACTTTCATTTATGGTCAAATAATTTTCATCTCTGCTTCTTTCTATTGGCGCGAGTTCCTCATAGGTTTGGGGTTCAGAATCCGCATTATATGGTGCCCTGAATAATATAGTGGAATGCCCGGTAATGCTTTCAATTAACAGTCGGGTGAGCTTCATCTCAAGGCCTGCCCGCGACAAACTCATGTCTGCAATATTATGGTGTGTAAAAGTATGGTTACCAATTTCAAACCCATCACGGTAAATACGTTGTAAAATGGGAATATTTTGTTCGGCCATAATACCTACCACAAAAAAGGCCGCAGGAACTTTTTTCTTTTCTAAAATATCGAGAATTTTAGGTGTCCATTCTTCGCTGGGCCCATCATCAAAAGTGAGAATCAGTTTATGGCCTTTCCCAACAGTTGTATCTTCTGCAAATTTGCGTATCACATACCCTGATGGCAGTTGGAGGTATTTTTGTTCAGCAATTAATTGTTCAGAACTATCAATTTCAAATGAGATCTTGCCTGGTTGTGGTGTATATAAAATATCCAAAACTTCACCTTCGCCCTCAAATCCTACACTGTTCTTCATTACGGGAATAGTGGTCAGAGAATCAAAATTAAAAGGATCTTTTTTCAATGCTTCATTACTCAGATTCCGGCCATAATATTTCCACATCCGCTGATCTTCACTCCCTAATCGCCAGAGGGCAGTGCCGGCAAGCCCGGATTCATCACTAAATCTTAAAACATTAAAAGTGGTAGCAGCATCCGTAAACCATATTTCATGGTTAATAATATCTGTTGAATCATCTACACTTTGGGTAGCATAATTAAAATGGAGATTGTAACTATCATTATCATAATTGATCTTACCATTTAATGATTTTGCCTTGTTGATAGCATCGTAATAAGTAATCGCATTTTCCATTTTCCCATCAGCCCAACTATATCCAAATCCGCCAATACCCAGGATAACTTTGGAAGCATCCATTTTCTGCAAAGTAAAGTCCACTGCATCTTCTATCCATTTTTGTGCGCTGATTGGCCCTGGTCCTGTGGAACTATTATGCTGATCATAAGCCATTAAAATAATAAAATCATTGAAGTTTGACAATTGCGTATAATCATAATCGTTATTCTTGGGTTCCAGATCCATAGTTACCAGCATATTTCGGGCATGAAGTGCCTGATACAATTGTTTTTGGAAGGTATTAAGCGGTTCATTTGTATTCTCCATCAGTTCTTCAAAGTCAATATTGATTCCTGATAAGTGATAGTGGGAAAGTGTATCAACCAATTGATTGATAAATGCTTTCTGAATAGCCGGGTTGCTTAAAATTTGATGCAATAGTTTGCCATCAAAATCTTTTTTTGCTGAATTAAAATTGCTTAATATGGGTAATATACGCAGGTGCTTTTGTTGCATCACTGCGAGCCCTGCACTGTCGATCCGCGTATTTAATTTGAACGTAACCGTATCTATAAAAAACCACTCCGGAAAAATGGTATTAATTTTATCAGCATTTTGAATGAGATCCGGCAGAGAAGTTTTGCCTGTCCATGGCGTATAAAAGGCTGCTCTTATCAGGGAAAGTGAATTGGCCTTCGAAGGCAGGCTTTTTGTTTTTCTTATCGAATCCTGTTTAAACTTATTGAAAAGGAATGTCTTAAATCCCTTAAATTTTTCATTTTGGTGGTTTCGGAGAACGAGTGGGTTACCTGGATCTAATGCCGTTTCAAACTCCCTTGCCTTGGCTTGCATGTTGGGCAAATTTGGCGTAGAGCCGGTATACAAAGCAATAGCCAACACTACCAGGAAAAAAATGGCTACAAGGTAAAACACCCGCATGGTCCACTTGATTCTTTTCCATCGGGCCGGCTTATGACTTTGAAAAATTTGGGAAGTACTTTCTGAATTCATCTTTACTATATCTCAAGCCAATTTTTTGGCTTTATTCATATGAAAAGTAAAGGTATATATGATTGCGTAAAAATGGACGTACTTAAAATGTGAAAGTTATTTCCGACATGGATTATTTTGTGTTCGCGCATTCATTACAGCTACTGAAGCCAACTAATAATAAAACGTTTAAATTTAAATCCGGCTCCTCATTTTGTCAATCACTTCCTGCAATTTAGAGGTGTCCTGGCCTCCTGCTGTTGCAAAATATTTTTGTCCGCCACCACCGCCTTTGATCAATGGCGCAACATCTTCTTTGATTAATTTTGGCGCTTCCCAATTTCTTGCATCAGCAATCTTTTCATCCATAATGATAGATACAAAAGATTTTCCCTCAGCTTCAGCAGTTAATATGACAACAAAATCAATGAGTTCGTTTTTCAGTAATAAGCTCAACTTTTTAAGTGCATCCAAAGAGCTGACATCTACTTTCTCACCAATAAAATTGACACCATTTATTGTTGTTGTTTTTTGTAAAAGACTGTCTTTTATTGTACCGATCTGTTTGGCTTCCATTTTTTCCAATTGCTTTTTCAGATCAGTATTTTCCAACTGTAAATTAGAAACAGCCTTGCTGATATCCTTAGGATTTTTAAAGGATTGTTTAATGGTATTTAAAGTGGACAATTCACTGGTGATATAATCCTGGGCCGACTTTCCACTCAGGGCTTCTACGCGTCGTACACCAGCACCAACAGCTGTCTCATGAACAATTTTAAAGAAACCCAAATCACCGGTATTCGCGATGTGCGTGCCTCCACAAAGCTCAATAGAATAATCTGGATCCATTGTAACTACACGAACCATATCACCGTATTTTTCGCCAAATAATGCCATCGCCCCTGATGCCATCGCTTCTTCCTTCTTCATTTCTTTAATAACCACCGGTATATTTTCTAGAATTTTTTCGTTCACAATTGCTTCTGCCTTTGCAATTTCTTCATCAGTAACTTTAGTAAAATGGGAGAAATCAAAGCGCAGATTGTCCGGCGTTACCCAGCTGCCTTTTTGCGCAACATGAGTACCCAGGACTTTACGTAATGCAGCGTGCATCAGGTGTGTAGCACTGTGATGTGCCATCGTTAGTTTCCTTCTTTCGGTATCAATTTGTGCTTTTACATTTCCGGTAATATAAGCAGGCATCTTTTCTAAAAAATGAATGATCAGATCATCTTGCTTTTTGGTATTAATGACCGGAATTTTTTCACCATCAAAGATTAGAAAACCAGTATCACCAATCTGGCCGCCACTTTCGGCATAAAATGGTGTTTTGTCAAGCACCACATGATATACTTCTTTTCCCTGAGACTTTGTTTTCCGGTATTTTAATAGTTTGCTTTTCGACTCAGTATGGTGATAACCTATAAATTCCGGACTGCCATTTTCATTTACAATTACCCAATCTTCTGTATCAACAACTGCTGCCGCACGACTCCTTTCTTTCTGCTTAGTCATCTCAATATCAAAGCCATCCTGGTCCATTTCCAAATGATTTTCTACAGCGATCAATTGGGTTAGGTCGGAAGGAAACCCAAACGTATCATACAATTCAAATGCAGTCTTCCCATCAATATTCTTCTTTTCCTGTAATAAAATATCTAATTTTTTTAAACCACTATCCAACGTTTTCAAAAAATTATTTTCTTCTTCATGGATTACTTTGGCAACAAAATCCTGCTGTTGAAGTAATTCCGGAAATACATTTTTAAACTGTTCTGCAATCAATGGAACGAGTTTGTAGATCAAGGGTTCCTTCACATCCAAATAGGAAAAATAATACCTGACAGCACGCCTAAGTATACGGCGTATAACATATCCTGCGCCTGTATTTGAAGGTAATTGGCCATCCGTAATCGGGAATGCAATCGCCCGTATGTGGTCTGCAATCACCCTGAAAGAAATATCCTCTTTTGAATCTGAATGAGTGTACTTTTTACCGGAAAGGAATTCTATTTTTTCTATCGTTCCGCTAAAAACGTCAGTATCGTAATTGCTCTGTTTGTTTTGAAGTATACGAACCAGTCTTTCAAAACCCATTCCAGTGTCTACATGATTTGCCGGAAGCAAGTCAAGTGATCCGTCTTTTTTTCGATTATATTGGATAAATACATTGTTCCAGATTTCAATTACCTGTGGATGATCATTATTGACCAAATCCTTGCCTGCTATGGTTTTTTTCTCTTCTTCAGATCTGCAGTCCACGTGTATTTCTGTGCACGGTCCGCATGGGCCTGTGTCACCCATTTCCCAAAAATTATCTTTTTTATTGCCATAAATAATATGATCCTCTGCCACCCATTTCTTCCAAAAATTCAATGATTCATCATCGGCCGGAAGCCGATCTCCCTTGTCACCTTCGAATACAGTCACATATAAATTTTCTTTGGGAATCTTATATCTCTCCGTTAATAATTCCCAACTCCAGGCGATTGCTTCTTCTTTGAAATAAGGTGGTGGCGGCACTTTCGCATTTCCAAAGCTCCAGTTGCCAAGCATTTCAAACATGGTGTGGTGGTAAGTATCTACGCCTACTTCCTCAAGATCATTGTGTTTACCACTCACGCGCAGACACTTTTGTGTATCAGCGGCACGTGAAAAAGGAACTTCTTTATTTCCCAGGAAATATTCTTTGAACTGGTTCATCCCGGCATTTGTAAATAATAAAGTAGGGTCATTCTTTATGACGATTGGTGCCGATGGAACAACCGTGTGTAGTTTTTCCTTAAAAAAATCCAAAAAATGTTGTCTAATCTCTGCGCTTTTCATCATAATCGAAATGAATTTAAGATAGCATTAGTGCTTTAAGAAGCTATCTTTGTTTGCTTAAAAAATGTAAATGAGTGCAAAGATATTTTGTTTAATATGCATTTGCAATATAAGTTGTATAAAGGTTGTTTAATAAATCACATGATTTGTTTTACAAATTTTAATTCATGAAAAAAATAAAATATTACTATAATACAAGGTCGCTTCGTTATGAAAAATTAGTGATACCTCTTCGTGTGAAGTTGCTTCGCTTTTTTGTGTTTCTGGGTGCGACTTTATTCATGGCATTTGTAATCGTTCTTTTGGCTTTTCGGTTTATACCTTCACCACAGTTGAAACTTGCCCAGATGAAGTATGATAAGATGGTGCAAAATTATGAAACACTATCAAGTCAAACACGGAAATTACAGGCTGAAATGGCATCATTGGAAAAGCGGGATAATGAAGTGTATCGTTCCATATTTGAAGCAAATCCACTGCCAGACAGTGCCAGGGTGAAATTGACTGAGAAAAAAGTAGAACTCCAAAAAATTGCGGCCATCAATGATGAAGCATTGGGAAATGAGTTAGCCAAAACGTTGAATAATATCAATGCAAGAATAAAATACCAATTTGCCAGTTACAATGACATTGAAAAATTAATTGAAAATCAAACGGAAAAGCTTGCTTCTATTCCTGCTATCCAGCCTGTGAGCAACCGCGATCTGAACAGGATTGCTTCGGGTTTTGGTTACCGGATTGACCCTGTGTATGGTACGCCAAAAATGCACAACGGCCTGGATTTCGCAGCGCCGCAGGGTACTCCCATTTATGCAACCGGTGATGGCAGGGTGGAAATGGCCGGCTTTGATGAGAGCGGATTTGGCAATCATGTGATCATCAATAATGGTTATGGTTATGAGACACTTTTTGGTCACATGGTGCGCGTAAAAGTGCATGCCGGGGAAAATGTAAAGCGTGGGGAAATTATAGGCTGGGTGGGCAACACCGGGAAAAGTACCGGCCCGCATTGCCATTATGAGGTGCACGTGAATGGCCGGGAAGTGAACCCGGTATATTTTTTTTATAATGATCTTTCTCCTGAACAATTTGACAGAATATTAAAAATTGCTTCCACGGGAAGTGCTAAAAGCCTCGACTAATTATGGCGCTATCACAATTCACATTTGATTTTGAAGATGAGCCTTCTTCAAACAAAGACAATAAAAAGGTTGAATTGCCTTTGGCAGAAAAATCGAAAAGAGGAAGAAAAAAATTAAAAGATTATACTCCTTTGGAAGGAACGGTAAATGTGCCGGAAGATGAACTACTTTTTCAAAAACAGTATTATCCTATAGGGGATGTGGCAACCATGTTTGGTGAAAATATATCTTTAGTCCGTTATTGGGCAAATGAATTCACCATTTTAAAACCAAAAACAAATAAAAAGGGCGATCGTTTCTTCAGACCGGAAGATGTAAAAAATTTGAAATTGATCCATCATTTGTTGCGTGAAAGAAAGTACACATTGGAAGGTGCAAAGGAATTTTTAAAGAATAATAAATTTGCCGGAGAAAAGCAGGACATGATCGCATCTTTGGAAAAAATTAAATTATTTTTATTGGAATTAAAGAACAATTTATAAAAACTCAATATGAAAAATATTATTTGTATGATTCCCATTCTCATGATGATCGCTACTAACACTCATGCACAAACGACGTTTAAAGTGCTGGCTGATTCATCTGCCGGTAATGCAAAAATGTATAAAGGGCTTATCACTAAAAGTGATTTGACGACGGAACCAACTTTCAATTCCTGGTATGTGGAAAGTCAAAGAGTATATCAACGGCCTGATACAGCTGCTTTAAATGCCTTCAAAAATCATAAAGATCTTTATTTTATTGTGTTTGGTGGTACCTGGTGTGAGGATACACATTATATCTTACCAAAATTCTTTAAAATACAGGAAGATGCCGGTTTTCCTGAAAATCATATCGCGTTGTATGCCACCGATAGAAAATATTCCACCGAAGGAAATATTTCACAGGCATTAAATGTAAAAAATGTACCTACCATTATTGTAATGAAGGACGGGAAAGAGTTAGGGAGAGTAGTTGAATATGGTAAAACAGGAAAATGGGATAAGGAGTTGGCGGAGATATTGAACCAGGGGAAATAAGTATAGAAATTTAGAATTACATGTTAGCGTGTAAGGAATTTATCATCCATAATAAACCTCAAACATTTACAAAGTTGTCCTATCTCCAACCTTCTCCACATCGGGTGGTTTTATCTCATTAGCTTCCTGCATTTCTTTAATTTCCAGGTTTATATTTTCCCGTAAAAGTTCGTTGTCCGGAAGGCTCAATGACAATGGTGTAAAGTAGTTGGCCATAATGGTACCCACTCCACTCGTGATATCCTGGAGAAAAACTGAAGAAGAAACTATTTTTTGTTTTTTTATTAAAATTTCTTTTGTGCCGGCAATGGTTTTTTTAATTTCTTCTGAACTCAGATTTGCAGGGAGCACAATCTTAATTTCATTTTTTGCAGAATGACGCTTACTCCAATTGTCCAGAATGTTATCGACCATTTGCTTGTTAGGTACTGCTACCAAAGATTTATCGAAGGTGCGAATTCGTGTACTACGTAGTCCGATGCGCTCAACTACGCCTACAAATTCCTTGATTTTTACCGTGTCACCCGTCTCAAATGGTTTGTCGAAAAATATAATGAAAGATGCGATCAAATTCTCCAGGCTCTCCCTGGCAGACAATGCCAGGGCGGCTCCTACAATGCTTAAGCCCGTGAGGAGATTTCCTATATCTAATTGAAAAGAAAATTTGAGAATGAACGCAATAGAGAAAATAATGATGACTACACGAATGAAGTCTTTAAAAAAATACAGTAATTGATGCTCGCTCGCAGGGCCTTTGGATTTATGTTTGATAACTGCGATCACAAAATCCATGAATCGAAGAAGTAGCGACACAATACAAATAATAATAATGGCAGATGCAATTGACTGAAGTATTGTTTCAATGGATACAGAATGAATCGAAAATTCTAAAATTTTAGGATATTTAAGACTACCGACAGAAAGAATGACCACCACTACCAGGAAGATACGCTCCAAAGGATTGATAATTATATCATCAAAATGTTCCTTTGTCATTCCTCGCCATTGTGCATTCCCCATTCTGAATACAAATGAAGTAGCAAGTTTAGAAATAACGGTTTTAAGAATATAGGCTATTAAAATTACAGCGACTACAATAAAATATTCGAGTAGGGTGTTATCGAGAAATACCTTGTGCAAAAAGTCCATGAATGCAATTTAAAAAAAGTGAATCAGTTATTGACATTCAAAATAAGGTATTAATTTATCTATAACAGCTCTTAGCTTGATTCAAGGAGGGAGATTAAGTTTTTATAAAAAATTCTCATTTGATTGATATTGTTGGAAAATAATATGGAAAAATTTCTCAGCGCTTTTGTCCCAATTAAATAAAGGAAAGCGCTTTTTTCCCATTTCAATTAATTCTTTTCTCTTGTCTTCATCTTTGAAAATGAACATCATCTTTTCAGCCATATTTTTGATATCGTTTGAATTAAAATAAATACCCGCTTCACCGCACAACTCAACCGCCATAGTATTTTCAGCAGCAAGAACCGGAATAGAATTTTGCATGGCAAAAAAAATATTTTCCGCGCAGGAATCAAAACCTGAAGGAATAATAAGGGCATAACTTCCGGCAAATATTTCCTTTTTTTCTTCGGGTCCTAGATGAGGTAATAATTTTACCTGTGCTCTCAATTTATAGGTTTGCAGCGATGTTGAAAAGGCTTCGAAATTGAATCCTTCATTTCCTGTCATGACCAATTGCATTCCACTTTTCTGTCTCTTTTTGAACGTAGAAAAGGCCTTTAATAAGTTTAAAAGGTTCTTTTGTGGGCTTATGAT
>JBDTEF010000082.1:0-5805 GCA_039922615.1 Ginsengibacter sp. | reverse complement strand
ATCTATCAAAGGTGACCGAATGAATGTTTCCCTTAAAGCTGATGTAGGCACATTGCAGGATGTAGTTTTGATTGGATATGGAGCCGTAAAAAAGCAAGATGTTACCGGTGCCATTTCTACTATTAGTACCAAAGATTTTCAAAAAGGAACTATTACCAGTTTTGATCAAATGATCGCTGGTAAAGCACCTGGTATTGCCATTACTTCGAATGGTGGCCATCCTGGGAGTGGAAGTACCATTCGCATTCGTGGAATGGCTTCACTTAATGGAAGTAATGATCCTTTGATTGTGGTGGATGGCGCGCCATTTGGAGGTTATGTAAATCCAAATGATATTGAATCTGTTACCATTTTGAAAGATGCTGCTTCTACAGCAATTTATGGTTCACGTGCGTCCAGCGGTGTTATATTGATAACAACTAAGAAGGGGAAAAAGGGTGAAACAAAAATGAATTTCAACACCCAGTTCTCTGTGGGCAAGATTTCCAAATATGTAGACGTCTTAAGTGCAGATGAATTTAGAAATTATATCAATAATAACTTTGACAGTACGATAAACAAACAATTGGGAAATGGTAAAACAGATTGGCAGAAAGAAATATACCAGACGGCCATTACCACAAATAATAATTTGAGTATTTCAGGAGCAACCGGCAATTTACCTTACCGTTTATCTGTAGGATATTTAAACCAGGATGGTATTTTAAGAACAGATAACATGCAGCGAACCACCGGTTCATTAAGCCTGACTCCTTCATTTTTGAATAATAAATTGAAGGTGGAATTAAACTTAAATGGTAGTTTGACTAAAAACCGCAATGCTAACCAGGGGGCTATTGGTTCTGCAGTAGCATTTGATCCTACACAAACGGTGAAAGGTGGTAGTCCAACATTCGGTAATTACTTTCAATGGCTTAGGGCAGATGGAACGCCTAATCCTTTAGCTGGCAATAATCCTGTTGCAACTTTGGAGCAAAAACATGATATCGGTCATTTCAACAGGGCTTTTGGAAACATTAAATTGGATTACGAGATTCCTTCTATACCAGGTTTACATGTGATAGCAAACCTTGGTGCTGATTATGGTTCTTCTTTTGGTACAACCAAAATAGATAGTACTGGCAGAGAGAATTATAGTATAACGAGCGATAGTACAATTTATAAAGGACTGGATAATAAATATGATAGCAAGTTTGAAAATTACTTTGCTGAATATACTATAAATTATACAAGGAACTTTGAATCAATTAAGAGCAATATCAATGCGATGGCTACCTACGGTTATTACGACGATAAATCTACCAAAAATAATTATGCATCTTTTGATTACAAAGGAGATACACTTCCCAATTCAGTTCCAAAATTTGCGAATGGCTTAGAACAGAACACACTGATTTCCTATATCGGTCGTTTAATTTATACCTATGATAATAAGTATACTATCACCGGTAATTTACGTTATGATGGCTCCTCCCGTCTTGCTCCGGCTACCCGTTGGCAGTTATTTCCGGGAATTGCCCTTGGTTGGAATTTGAAAAATGAAGGCTTTGTTGCTTCATCCAATGCTATATCATCATTAAAATTCAGGGTAAGTTATGGTGAGACAGGAAACCAGGGTGGCATTAGCAATTACGGTTATATACCAAGTTATTATTTGAGTGACAATGTTTCTGAATATCAATTTGGGAATAAGTTTTACTCTATGTACACACCTAACGCATATGATGCATCTTTGAAATGGGAGAGAACAGGATCAACAAATATTGGTCTTGATTTCGGATTTTTAAAGAACAGAATTACAGGTAGCATAGATCTGTATAATAAATATACCAGCAATTTGTTGGCAAAAGTCAATCTTCCGGTAGGAACCAATTTTACCAACCAGATTACTACGAATGTGGGTAATTTTGAGAGCAAAGGTGTTGAATTAAACCTTGGTTTTGTTCCTGTTAGAAATGAGAATGCAGAATGGTCGTTTAACTTTAATGCTTCGTATAATGATATTTTAATAAAAAAATTGACGCAATTTTCAGATTCTTCTTTTAAGGGGATGACGACAGGTGGCATATCAGGTGTGACAGGACAGGACATCCAGATAAATAATGTAGGTCATGAGCCTAATGCGTTCCTGGTCTACAAGCAAGTATATGACGCTAAGGGAAAACCTATTGAAGGAGCGTATGTAGATTTAAATGGTGACGGCATTATTAACCCGTTTGATGACCAATATTATTATAAATCACCTTTTGCTAAATGGATTTTGGGTTTTTCAACAAGTTATTCTTACAAAAAGTGGACTGCGAGTACTGTCTTGCGTAGTAACATTGGGAATTATATTTATAATAACGTAGATTCTAAAGGATCTGCCATTACGAATATGGCGATTAACCAATATCTATCCAACTCTGTTGTGGATATTAAAAATGCTAATTTTAAAAACCTCCAATTACAGTCAGATTATTATGTGCAAAATGCCTCTTTCCTTAAAATGGATAATATTGGAATCGCATACAATGTAGGTAAAGTATTTAATTCTGGTAAAACCAATCTTAATATCCAGGTAAATGTGCAAAATGTATTTACTGTTACAAAATACAAAGGATTAGATCCTGAGGTATATAGTGGAATTGATAATAATATTTATCCTAACCCTAGGGTATATACACTTGGTTTAAACCTAAATTTTTAAATTTTTAAATAATGATAAAAATGAAAAATAATGTTTCAAACATAATGATGGGAACAGTGATGGTGCTATCATTGTTTGCGTGCAATAAGAAATTAGAAAGACTCCCAATTAATTCCACCAATGCTACAGATGTATTTAGTACACCTGATGGTACCAAGGAAGCGCTTGCAAAAGTTTACGGCGCATTCGCTCTTACCGGAAGTAGTGGAAACAATAGTTCTGATTTGGCCGGTATTAATGCTGGTACTTCAGATTTTTTACGTTTGTATTGGTGTGCACAGGAATTTCCATCCGATGAAGTTGTTTGCGCGTGGGGGGATCCCGGAATACCGGATTTGAATAACATGAGTTGGAATTCAAGTAATATTCTTTTAACTGGGTTATATAATCGTAGTTTATACCAAATTACGGTTGCAAACTCTTTTTTAAGAGAAACCACTAATCCAGGCGCCGCTTTTAGTAAAGAAGACCTGGATAATTTAAAAAATTATCGTGCTGAAGCAAGGTTTCTTCGTGCTTATCAATATTGGGTCTTGATGGATCTATATGCAAATCCACCCTTTATTGATGAGAATAGTGTAATTGGAAAAGTTGCACCTCAACAAATAAAAAGAGCAGATCTTTTTAAATATGTGGAAAGTGAATTGAAAGCAATAGAACCTGACTTAAAGGCTCCTAAAATGAATGAATATGGACGTGCAGACCAGGCTGCGGAGTGGGCATTATTAGCACGTTTTTATTTGAATGCAGAAGTTTATACAGGTACGCCAAGGTATACAGATGCAATTACTTATTCCCAAAAAGTAATCGCTTCACCTTATACATTGCAACCGAAGTATAATAATTTATTTTTAGCTGATAATAACATTAATAACCCTGAAACAATTTTATCGATCAATTACGATGGCAATAAATCGCAGAATTATGGCGGTACTACCTTTTTAGTAAATGGCTGTATAAATGGCGATATGACGCCCGCACAGTATGGTGTTCCAAGTGGTGGATGGGGTGGTATGCATTCTCTGTCTACTTTGCCTCTTTCTTTCGGTGCTGATTATGCCAATTCAAATGATAGCCGTGCAAGATTATTGGTAAATACAGGTACCGGCGTGGATATTTCAGATATTACCAAATTTACACAAGGTTTGAAAGCGGTAAAATTCAGAAATATTAATAGCGATGGGACTTTTCCGGCTAATGCAAGTACTTTTGTTTCTGCTGATTTTCCTTTATTTCGCCTGGCAGAGCAGCATCTTATTTACGCTGAAGCTGTCTTACGCGGAGGTACAGGCGGAGATATTGGAACTGCAGTTTCTTATATTAATAAATTGAGAGAACGTGCATATGGTAATACTTCAGGGGATGTTACCAGTATCAATCTTAATTTTATTTTGGATGAGCGCCTGAGAGAATTGTATTATGAAGCATTTAGAAGAACTGATCTGGTTCGTTATAAAAAGTTTACTACAGCTGATTATATATGGCCATGGAAAGCAGGTGCAAAAGATGGAAGAAGTGTTTCAGACAAATACAATATCTTCCCTTTACCAGTGACAGATGTAGTTGCCAATCCTAATCTTACACAGAATCCCGGTTATTAATAGTATCCTTGGTTCTAACCTTTAAATGAAAATAAAAAAATAAATAAAATGAACAAGCAATTTAAAATTCTAGCGCTACTTGCCATTTGTTTCATCGCACTTTTTACTTCGTGTAAGAAAGATGAAGTGAAAGTAGTTGCTACAGAAGGCACAAAACCGGTTTTGACCGCCAGTGCTGTTAAAATGAATTTCGTTGAAGCCGATTCAGCAAGTAAGGCGGTTGATCTTACCTGGCAAAAATCTGATTATGGATACGATGCAGCAGTTTCCTATTTTTTACAATTCAGTTATAAAGATTCAGCCTTTAAAAAAGTAGCCGAGCAGGCGATGGGTTCTTCACTAACCAAAAGTTTTACTGTAGCTGATTTTAATAAATTATTATTGTCATTGAAGTTCCCGTCAGGAGTAACTGATACAGTTTTTGTAAGAGTTCGCTCCCAGATAACGCCTAATGTTTTTCAATTATCTGATCCTGTTGCAATTGTAGCAAGACCTTATGTTTCAGAAAGAGTAATCACTTATGATGCTTTATATGTTCCGGGTGCTTACCAGGGATGGTCACCTGATGCTGCAGTGATTGCTAAATTATACTCCGTGAATAGTGATAAGGCATATGAAGGTTATGTAAACTTTACAGATGCTGAATTCAAAATAACTCCTGCTCCTAAGTGGGATAATTCTTATGGAATGGTTACCAATACAGGAAATGCAGGAACGATGGCTTATAATGGCGGAAACAATTTCAGTGTAACTCCTGGCGGATATTATTTAATGAAAGCAAACACAGCTACGAATATGTGGAGTGCAACGCTAAATAATTGGGGTATTATTGGAGCTGCAGCAGTTGGTTGGGGCGATAATGATGATGTGATGTTTGAGTTTAATTCAGCCAAACAAACTTTGACTAAAACGCTCACATTACAACAAGGAGAAATGAAGTTTAGATCAAATCATAATTGGGATGTTAATATTGGGAAAGATGGAAAATATGGTGGAGATAATATCAAAATAGATGTAGCTGGTACTTATAAAGTTACACTTGATTTGAGAGTTCCTTCAGAGCCCGTTTATTCTATCGATTTGCAATAGTTATTTGGGAAGAACAATAATTTTAAAAAAAATGCTGGTCAATTTGGCCGGCATTTTTTTTGATTTCTAAGGAAGCATAGAATTAACATAATAAAGAACACGGTTAAAGTTTAGTTGATCAAAATACGACTTTGGGATGGGGATGATGTAATAAGGTTTAATCCTTTGTTGAACTTTCAAAATAGTAAATTTGTATAAGGATTACACATTGCAATAATATTATATCAAATTAGTAAAGAAAATACCACCTCAATTTTTATATTTAGGAAGTTTAGTAAAGCGCTCTATTATTTCCCATGTACTTTTATCGCCATTGAAAATTGAATAAAGTCCTTGTTCTTCCATTGGTGGATCACCCATATAATCATCCCCTCTTTTCCAAAATAGTTGACCCGGAATGGGTTTTGCCATTCCTCCATAAGCCCA
>JBDTEF010000081.1:0-28211 GCA_039922615.1 Ginsengibacter sp. | reverse complement strand
AAATCGGAGAAGTAAAAAAAGCTTTCGGAATAAAGTAGGCAAGCTTTACTAATTTTGGTTCGCTATATTATTTCTAAATCACCATTTACTATTTAAGGCCGATATATTATTTTCACGGTGAAATACTATCGTGACCTGATTTCTTTTGCAATACAATCGTCTCTTTGCATGCTCAATATGGTCGGGAAGAATGGAGTTATTTGTAATATTTGATGACATTGAAAATGCAGGATTATTTTTGCCAACACCTGGCGATTTCAGTTGTCAGTTATTATTTTCTAAGTAAGTATTTTACGATTATCTCCCGGATAAAATAAAAGATAGTTCATCTGATGATTCACATTTATTTATCAAAACAATTTAACAATCATTAAAATAGGTCTCACTTTTAAGATCCCTTTAGATCTTATATAACTATTTAAAGGCATTGTACCGGTCAATATTCCTTTTCCATTACTGGCTAAATTATTGTACCGTTCACGGTATAAATAAATTATTTCACCTAAAATTTTTATGAAGAATATGGAAAATACACATGCAGAAAAAGGCAATCAAAAAGTAACCCGGTTAAATATCTTGGTAGACGGAATCGCATACCTGGTAGATGTTTCGCCGTTTGAATTTAACAATGAAAAGAGATTTCATGTGATAGTGAATGACGGTCCAACCGATATTTTTGCCTGGGATAATGAAATGAAAATGTACAATGGCTTAGACGATCAATCCGCGATTTTGCCCGATGGATTGGTTATAGAACTCAATAAAAAATTATTGGATATGGGCAAATGACAATGCAATATTTCTTCATGGCATTGTTTTTGAAAATAACCATGAAAAAGTAAAAATATGACAGCATATTCCAAATTAATAATTGCACTACTTTTCATTTTTACTTTAATAAGTTGCAGCAAAAAAATTAATCCGTCTAAATCTCCTGTTGTAACAGTTACGACTGATACCGCTAAAGTAGCAGCATCATCAGTTACAAAGGAAGTTGAGGTAGTAGAAGTTAACACGGCACCGACCCCGAAAAAAGCAAAAGCTGTATTTCCAAATAGTATTACCGTGAATGATGCAGCAGCGAAAAAAAGTACAGATGGCAGGCTTTATTATGATGTAATGGGACACCGCTATTGGAAAAATTATAAAGACTTAAAATATTATTTATACAATAAGTCTATGTATAAGAATCCGGATTTTAAAAACCCTGATTCAAAATAAATTCAATATAAATATAACAAGTAGATAAAAGGAATAAATTCATCTGAATTTATTCCTTTTATTTTAGCATAACCTACCTCGCCATATTCATCATATATTATTCTCAAAGATATTTAAGTCCTAAAGTTTAGACTCTATTTCAATTGCAGATTATTCTTTTTTAGAGAGTTTTCAATTTGCCTGGATACTTTATAATCCACCATGCCATTGAATCGCAAAGGTTCAAAAGGAGAAGGAAGGCCTATTCTTAAAGAATTATCTTTTTGCATTTTTTGCAAAGATGATTCTGCCTGCAAATTACCAACACCTAAATAAGAAAATATTTTCTGCAAATTATCATCACCGCCACTTCCCCAGGGAACGTTTATATAATCTGTAGCAGTTATATCCGGATTAATACCATCAAAATATCCACCCTGGTTTGCAGCATTCCTCGTTTCAAAATTGATTGCATATAAATCTGCAAGAAATGTTTCTACTTTATTTTTAAAGATAGAAAGAGAAAAAGAAAAGAATCCTACAGGTTTGCCATAAGTAGTTTGTCCGACCAACTTTACATTCATATAAGGTTTCAAATTGTTCAGCGTAAGTTCGCTCGCTGATGCAGTATTCCTGCTACCAATGAAAAATACATTAGACAAATTCAAATTTCCACCTCCTTTGAAAAAGACGTTTTCATTCAAACCTATTTGAGGTGCAACTGCAGTTAATTTATCATTGTACAAATATTTGTACATCAGTTTTCCGGCGACACTTGACGGCGCTATTGCACTGTCAAGGTATTCTGCAGTATTCACAGATCCGCCGCCATTATACCTAAGGTCAACAATCAGGGAAGAAATATTTGCTGTCGCAAACTTAGAAAATACCCTGTCAATCTCCTGTTTAGTCAATGTAGTTCCATTGGTATTGGTTACATTGGAAAATGTATTAAAAACAAAGTAACCGATACTTTTTCCATTTTTGGAATAGACAGTATCAAATAAAACTGGATTTATCTGATAAGTTGATTTTGTAAGCGTTTTTGTAACGATCGTTTTATCTATTGTTTTAAAGGTAAAAGTTGTTGTAGCATCCGCATATACGGCTTTGTTCACCTTTTGAACGTTTGTTCCATTCTGACCGTCATATGCTATATTGGCATCTCCATTGATAGCGGTAATTTGCCATCCCCGGCTTATTCCCTGCATGCCTGCAGGAGAATTTTTATCTGAGTAAAGTACATATAGCATATAATTTGTTCCATCGGAGGCATAAGAGACCTGCATTCCAAAATCACCTGCTATTCCTCCTTGAATTTGATCGGAAACTTTTCCATTATCTAAAAAACTGTATTTATCAAAAGGTTTTCCATTTTGAGGGTTAATAGCATACGTTTTAATTTTTTGTAGCAGATCATTTGCTGTTGGGTAACTAGCGCTAAAGGGATCCAATTTCGGCACAGTTGAATACCAATAATAAGTTGGTAGATCGGTGGATTTGTCCCGGCCTCCGTCCGCAAAGCTTACCTGCATCGTCTGGTACATCAGGTATTTAAGCGAGTCTTCATCAGAACTTGCAAAATTATTTGTATCTACATTTTTTTTACAAGATGTAAATCCGACACTCCCAGCCAGGAATATCACCAAGAGGATTGGTATATTTTTTAAGAATGGTTTTTTCATAATGGGAAAATGGAAAAAAATTAAATTATGATACCGCAATGTAGGAATTTAGGTGTTAATAAAATTAAGAATTCGTTGTAAGTGCAAAAGGAGAAAGTTAATTATTTAAGGATAAAAATTAATTTTTTTTGCAAGATCACATACCTAGTTCTCTATTTTATTTTGAAAAAACAAATAGGGATTTATAGATCGTGGCTTTTCAATTGAGTTAATATAATCTCCATATTTTAGCACCAAAAATGAACCTGTTGCATTGATTTCTTTGAGGGGAAGTTGTGTGCAAATCTCTGGTATAATTTCAAATAAAAACCCCTGTTGGCAAGCGTCAGCAAATAATTCGCAGGATGAATCCGGGTTTATATATTCACCTCTTTGTTTTTCAAATTGATTATTGAAATACTTACTGTTATGATTGATTAATATCTCTTGGGCTATCAATTTCGTTTTCATGATCTTTATATTTACTAATAAGAAATGACGACTAAATCATTATATATAAATACGGAATTAATCACTAGGAAGATTTTTATAATTTTTTGTTATGTACGCTTTTATTAAAACATTTATTTACGGCGTTTTAAAAATATTACCTATAGTTTCGCTCCTTTAAAAAAGATAAAAAAACGTTTATTAAGCAGGAATATAAATGGATAGGCGGAGGAATATTATTTGCCATTTTGTGGGCGTCTGCTTCCACCGCAACCAAATACGGACTACAGGTAGCGCAGCCATTGGTAATCGCACAGGTAAGATTTGCCATAGCAGGTTTATTGATGTTGGTGATCAGCCATGGTTTATTTAAAAAAAGGCTTCCTGTTAAAAAAGAATGGATCCAATTGACGATCTATGCACTTTTAAATATTACTGTTTATTTAGGTTGTTATGTAATTGCGATGCAACAAGTCAGTGCAGGAGTAGGCGCTTTGGCGATCGCTTCTAACCCGGTTATGATCAGTTTTCTTTCAGTTATTTTTCTGAAACAGAAATTAAAAGGAAATATTTTGATCGCTTTGTTACTGGGTACAGTTGGGGTTTTATATGCATCCTGGCCTTTATTACAAGATATGAGCGTCACACCACACGGTCTACTACTTTTGATGTTTAGTATGCTTTCTTACTCCGTAGGTCAAATATATTTTGCATCTAAAAATTGGACTGGATTGACCATATTAACCATCAATGGATGGCAGACTATGCTAGGCGGAATTTTTTTGCTACCCTTTACTATTTTCAGTTACAAAGGAAATGGAAACGACTATAATTTTACATTCTGGTTTTCCACATTTTGGTTAGCTATTCCTGTTTCCATATTTGCTGTACTATTGTGGTTGTGGCTTCTACAAAAAAATACTATTAAAGCAGGACTGTGGTTATTTCTTTGTCCTGTTTTTGGCTTTGCGATTGCAGCCATCCTGCTAAAAGATCCCATAAGTTTGTACACGGTGGTAGGCGTTTTTCTGGTTTTGACAGGATTGTATTTATCCAAAAGAAACAAGAATACAGTTAAATAATTTTCGATTGAAATCAACTCCAGGCATAATGTTTACGCCAGGGACCTTTTATTAATTTTGATATTATATCCTGGTTCTACAGCGTTTAATTAATCTCATTTCAGGAAATACTCTTACCCTTTTTAATAAAATAAGTTACATAATCTATGCATGTTTTTTTAGTAAAAATGACATTTGTTTGTTGTCAAAATACTATTCCATAGGATTGATTTACCTTCATTTTCAGAAATAAAAAAATATTGATTTGATGTTAAAAAGTTTTAGGTACGTATTATTCCCTTTTTCTATTATTTATGGTGGAGTTATATGGGTCAGAAATAAAATGTTTGATAAGAAAATACTGCGTTCTGCATCTTTTAATTTCCCGGTAATATGTATAGGCAACCTGGCAGTAGGAGGTACAGGTAAAACACCCATGACAGAATATTTAATCAGGCTTTTGAAAGAAAATTACAATGTGGCTGTCCTGAGTCGTGGATATAAAAGAAAAACAAAAGGATTTGTAATTGCGGATAACCAAACAACAGCTATAGATATTGGTGATGAGCCAATGCAAATGCACTTGAAATTTGCAGATGTTACCATTGCTGTAGATGAAGAAAGGGTAGTGGGTATTCCATTGATATTGCAGGCAAATTCAGCTACCGATGTAATTATCCTGGATGATGCATTTCAACACAGAGAAGTGATTGCTGGTTTAAATATTTTATTGACTGATTACAATAATTTGTATACGAGAGATATTTTATTGCCAGCCGGTGATTTGCGCGATAGGAGACACAGCAGTGAACGCGCTGATATCATTGTTGTGACAAAATGTAAATCCTACCTTGAAGAGGAAGAAAAACAAAAAATCATCAGTGAGATAAGGCCAACCCAAAATCAAAAAGTATTTTTTACCAAAATAAAATATAGTGTTCCTTACCATTTGTTTTCCCATGAAGAAAAAATTCTTGATCCGCTAAGCCAGGTATTATTGGTTTGTGGGATAGCCAATCCTCAGCCCTTGAAGGAGGTACTTACGAAATATGTATCTACTTATGAAATTTTAAATTATCGTGATCATCACATATTTACAACAGATGATTTGAGAGAAATTAAGAAGCATTTTACCAAAATGAATGCTGATAATAAAATTATTTTAACAACAGAAAAAGATGCTGTAAGGTTATCAAAATTTAAAAATGAATTGGGCGATTTGCCGGTTTATGTATTTCCAATGATGCATAAATTTTTGTTTGATGCGTCTCAACAATTTAATCAACAAATCATTTCTTTTATTAATGGTTTCAAACAAAAATAATTTGCTGATTTTAATTCGTAATCATTCATAAATAGTCTTGTCAGGTAAATAACAACTAAAAATATCGGTGTATGGAGAGAGCAAATTATTGTTTTTTTTTGCGCAAGGAAATGACTCAAATTTTTGTAAAATTTATTTTCCAACCAAAAATTCGCTACAATTTTACTATGGAATTGTTTCATTGAAGTAATTAGTTTTAAATTTCCATTTTAAAACTGTACCTCTTATGAAAAAATATTTCCTTATTACACTAGGTTTTCTGTTAACCATCCAAATTGCTAAAGCGCAACCTGATCCAAAATGGGCGAGCGAATTTCAAAAAATAAATGCAGAAGTACAAACGAATTCCCGGGCATATCCGACACTCAAAGATGCCATAGTTAAAATAGGCCACAGGCTTACAGGTTCACCAAATGGAAAAAAAGCTGAGGAATATGCCTACAACCTTTTGAAGTCCTATGGTTATGATGTCAGGTACCAACCTTTTGAAGTGGAAAGCTGGAGTCGAAAAACCCTGAAAACAAGTGTGGGTATAGCAAATGACCTTACTGAAATAAAATCAGTTTCTTTGGCTCATTCGCCTGTTCAGGCCTCTGTGACAGGCCAGCTGGTAGATATGGGAAATGGCCTGGAAGCAGACTACATCGCCAAACCAGGAAATGTGAAAGGTAAGATCGCACTGGTATATTTAGGAATACTACCCGGAACAACAGGTAAAAATTTGCATCGCTCCGAAAAATCTGCCTTAGCTATATCAAATGGTGCCATTGGTATCATTATCTACAACACTGTACCAGATGGTGTTTTACTCACAGGAACTGCTTCTGTCACAGGAAAACTAATTCCTATTCCAGCAGTTTGTATTGGCCTGGAAGATGGACAGAAGATAGCCAGTCGTTTGAAAAATGAGATGTTGAATGCACACATTGAGATGACTAATTTTTCCGGTATGATCAAAGCAAGAAATGTGATCGCCACACTAAAAGGAACATCGCTTCCCAAAGAAAAAATTGTGGCTGGTGGCCACCTTGATAGCTGGGATTTGGCAACCGGTGCTATTGACAATGGCATCGGATCTTTCTCTGTAATGGACATGGCTCGGACATTTGCTGCGCTAAAAATAAAACCAAAACGCACCATTGAATTTATTCTTTTTATGGGTGAAGAAGAAGGACTTTTAGGATCTACCGCCTATGTGGATAATGCAATGAAAGATGGCAGCATCAATAGTATCAGGTACATGCTTAATTACGATATGACCAATGATCCAAAAGGGTTTGCCAGTTCCAGTGAAGCCTCAAAAGATCTTTTCCAGGGTATTGGGAGAATGGCTGCTGCAATAGATTCAGGTTTCAAAAATTTATTTGTAAGTGAGGCCGGCTTACACAGTGACCACGAACCGTTTATGTTGCAAGGTGTATCAGTTGGAGGTGCTGCAGGAGGAACATTACCAAATAATTCCGGACGCTGCTATCACGCCGATTGTGATAATTTTGACCTGGTGGATGAACAGGGTATGAAAAATACTGTACGGTTTAATTCAATGCTTATTTACGGTTTGGCAAATTCCAATACGATTGAGGCCAGGAGATTAACGGATTTAGAAACGCGTGATTTTTTATTGAAGAACAATTTGAAAGAAGCGTTGAAGATCGCGGGAGATTGGAGATGGGATTAAGAGAAAAATTTAATTGACGGAGATCCTTTTTAAAAAATTATAGAAAAACATAAAGACATTAATAAATTCAACATAATAAGGTTATCTGCAAAACAATCAATTGTTCGTAAGCCTTACGTTGATACCTTTCATTCAAATTTCTACCAATGAAAAATTTAAATATATTCCGAACCATTTCTTCCTGGTTAACATTTTAATAATATTCCGGTAACAAAGGCTTAATATGGGATTGTGAATTTTGTAAAAAATATTTTATGAAATTCAAAAACGTGATTTGTTTATTATTATTATTAATAAGCTATAATCTATCGGCGCAGGAAACATCTTCTTCTTTAAGTGGAAAGATTTCTGACGAAAAAGGATCTCCTATTTCAAAGGCTACTATTATCGCTAAACTTGAATCGACAGGGACTGTTAGTTCTACCATTACAAATGACAAAGGATTGTACACCATTCCCAATCTCCGACCTGGAGGCCCTTATACTATATCAATCACATTTAATGGTTTTAAAACTGAAGAATTCAAAAATATCAATCTTAACCTTGGTGAAAATATACCTGTAAATGCAAAAATGTCTATTGATAACAAGGTAATGAAGGAAGTAGTAATCTTTAGTGGAAAAAAAAATAATTCTGGTCTTACTGTTGGGAAAGCGCAAATTAATACGCTCCCTTCTTTAGGTCGCGGGCTAAATGATTTTACAAGACTTACTCCTCAATCAAATAATAATTCTTTTGCGGGAACTAATTTCCGCTATAATAATGTAACGCTTGATGGCGCTATCAATAACGATGCTATCGGCTTTAGTAATTCATTTGGGGGAACAAGTGGGGGCGGTCAATCAGGCACGGCGGGAGCAGGTACGCGCACCAATCCTTACAGTATTGAAACGATCCAGGAAGTACAAGTGCAACTTGCGCCGTACGATGTAAAGCTTGGTAATTTTACCGGTGGTAGCGTAAATGCCGTGACTAAAAGCGGCACCAATGATTTTAATGGTTCCCTCTATGCATACGGGCGCAATCAATCCATCACAGGAAAAAGTGTTGATGGTTCAAAAACAAAAATCGGTTCAACGTATCACGACTATCAGACTGGTTTTACCCTCGGAGGCCCTGTTGTAAACAATAAAATTTTCTTTTTTGTAAATGCTGAAATTACAAGGCGGCAGGAACCCACATTTTACAATGCAGGCGATCCGGGAGCGGCAATTACCGTGGACCAGGCGCAAACAATTTCTAATAATTTAAAAACCAAATATGGTTATGATCCCGGCACTTATGATCAGTATAAAATATTTACCAACAGTAATAAGTTATTTGGGAAATTAGATTTTAATCTCAATAAAAATAGTACGCTGATGGTAAGAGGATTATATACAAGTGGTTATGGAAACAACCTGGAAAGATCATCTACCAATTTCCAGTTTTCATCAACAGATTTTACGCAACATACAGACAATATCAATCTTGTCGCAGAATTGAAGACAAAGCTTGGCAACAATTTGAACAATCAGCTTATTGCCAGCTATATTAATGTGCATGAGTATAGAGATTTCCCCGGTGTATTATCTCCTTTTTTGGATATTGGCAGTGGCGCAATATGGGCGGGAACATGGAGGGAAGCCTCTATCTATAATTTCAAACAAAAAACAATCGAATTTACTGACAATGTTACGTTAACCAAAGGCATTAATAAATTTACTTTCGGTACGCACAATGAATTTTACAACCTTACTTATGGATTTATCAATTCATGGAATGGAAGATGGGAATACTCCAATATCAATAATTTTTTAGCTGATATGCCAGGTCGTATTCGCGGAGCATACCTGTTGGATAATACCAAGAATAACCGTGATGAATTATACAAAGAAGTTCCTAACAGTAATTATTTTGTAACTCTTAGCAGCATGTATGCACAAGATGAAATCACTCTGAGTAAAGGATTTAAGATTACTCCGGGAATAAGATTTGATTATCCTTTCCTGAAAAATCAGCCACCACTTGACCCAGCATTAAAGACAACACCGGATTATATTTCGCCTGATCCAACTTACACCCACACAACATTTAAAGATATTAATAATAAATGGCTGGGCAAGGTTACTATCTCACCACGTTTAGGTTTTAATTTTGACATCAAAGGGAATCAATCTTTAATAGTTAGAGGAGGCACAGGAATTTTCACAGGTCGAATGCCTTTTGCATGGATGGGATATGCTTACACATTAACAGGCACAGAACTTGGCACTATAGATTATAAACCAACAGGCAAAGTTCCATTAGCTATTAATCCACAAACTCTGAAGGATACAGTGACGAAATATGGCGGCAATGGCGCTTCTGCCACTCGCGAAGTGGATATAATTGATAATGATTTTAAAATGCCATCTATCTGGCGATCTAATATAGCAAGTGATATAAAATTTGGCAAAGGGTATAAATTCACGCTTGATGTATTGTACACAAAAACTTTGCAGGATGTGAAATTTGAGCAGATCAATATTAAAGATTCAGTGCAGTATTTCAGTACTGGTCCCATACAAACGCCGGTTTATGTTGGGGGCAAGTTGAATTCCCAATTTTCAAATGCTTATTTTTTAACCAATACCAATGTGGGGTACAGGTACAATTTAACAGCCCAAATTTCTAAAACTACCAATAATATAAAAATCGGAAATCATTTATTCAATCTAAACTGGTCCGCTGCTTACACTTATGGAATGAGTAAGGATGTTAGTAATGGAATCCGAAATTCGTTCCAATCAAATTATGAGGTAAATCCTTCAATCACACCATCAAATCCTCAATTGGCCTATTCAAATTTCGATCTCAGGCATCGCATAATCGCTACAATAATGGGCGGTTTGAAATGGAGCGACCAAAATATAACTTCACTTGCCTTCTTCTATTCAGGACAGTCAGGTAATCCTTTTACTTATATTTATAGCTCAGGCGGTAATCCATTTGGTAACTCATCAAATGCCAACTTGCTGTATGTTCCTAAAAATGCCAATGATATTAATTTCTCAGATGTAAAAGATATTGGGGGAAATGTAACCTATTCTGCAGCACAGCAACGGATAGATTTGAATAATGTAATAGATGATGATACTTATTTAAAAAAGCGAAGGGGAAAATATACAGAGAGAAACGCAGCTCATACACCATGGAATCATGAAATGGATGCCAAATTGCTTCACGAATTTAAATTCGAGGTGAATAAAAAAGAGCACCAGCTTGCCATTAGCTTTGATGTATTTAATGTACTTAACTTAATCAATAACGATTGGGGGCACATTACTTTTGTATCAAATACAAATAATTCCACGATAAATCTTTTATCCTTTGCTAATGATGCAAATGGTAGAAAGCCCGGTACACCTGCATCAGGTTATATTCCAACATTCAATTTTAATAAATCTCCATCATCAGGTCATTATTATTCCGTAGATCCAATCAGTTCCCGTTGGCAAGGACAATTGGGAGTAAAATATTCTTTTTAAATTACCTGGATTTTTTAGACAATATTTTCTCTTGCTGTTTAATACCTCAGAAAAAGGGAAGGTTTTTTTATCCCTTTAATGAAAAAATTTAACTAAAAGGTACATTCCTTTTATAGTTACTGTAGATGAGACGGATACTGCCATAATAACTTTTAATTCCCCGTGCTCATATGAGGCATATTAAAAAAAATTTGATTTACTATCACCTCTTACCGTCTATCAAAAATCCATTTGTAGAGTTTCTATTTACCACCAAATAATGTAGTTTGGCCGAAAATTTATTTATCAATACAATGAAAAAGATACTGCTTTCCGGTCTGTTAATCCTTTTTGGTTATACTTGCGTTTTTTCTCAAACGAAGAGTGAAAATGAAAACAAAGCCAACTATTCTTTAGCGGCACGTTTCTCTCCGAATAATTTAAAGAAATTAATCTTTTCAACCACCGTTAATCCAAACTGGCTTAAATCAGGAAAATTTTGGTATTCCTACAATTCGCCGGATATGGGCACTATGTGGTATATTGTTGAACCGGAACGCCAGCAAAAAAATAAACTATTTGATAATGCAGATCTTGCTGCAAAACTGAGCCTGGCAACCAACGATCCACAAGAGTCAAAGCATTTGACATTAGATGGATTAAAATTTTCTGATGATGAAACCCGCTTATTCTTCGAAGTTAAGAGCACCATGGAGGTGTTGATGACAGCCAAAGAAAGAAAGGATTCTAAATCTAAAACAGACTCACTTAAGAAAAAAATATTTTACTTCCAATACGATCTTAGAACAACCGTTCTTAAAGAGCTAAGCGATACATTAAAACCTAAGCCACAAAAATCCTGGGCTTCATTTTCACCCGATACGACCGTAATCATTTTTGCCAAGAATTATAATTTATACTGGATGGATAAAGAAAATTATAAGAAGGCGCAGGAGGATGAAAAAGATTCGTCCATAATTGAACATCAATTTACAAAAGATGGAATTAAAGATTACGCCTGGGGCGGCGATGATTACAGTTTCACTACCGGTGATACTGTTGTAGATAAAAGAAAAGGCGTGCGGATTCTTTGGTCACCCAATGGAAAAAAATTCATTTTAACCCGGAAAGATGACAGGGATATCAGTGATCTTTGGGTAATTCACAGTGTAGGAACAGGCAGGCCTAAATTGGAAACGTACAAATATTTTATGCCGGGTGAAAAAGATTCCACCCGTGAGGAGCTTTATATTTTTGACTTCGCCACAAAAAATCGAACTGAGATTCCTGTTTCTGAATTTAAAAACGAAAACCTGGGATTATGGTCTGCAAAAATGTTGAAATCTACGCCGGATGATGGTCCCAGGATCCTAACATGGTTGGGGGACAATGAAGGTTTTTATATGTATAGAACAAGCAGGGACCAGAAAAGAATTGATTTATTGCGGGTAAATATTAATGGAACGTCAAAAGTGTTGGTACAGGAAAGATCAAATGTTTACCTCGATATTCAAAGACCTTTATTTTTTAATAATGAAAAAGAATTTATATTCTGGTCAGAGCGTGATGGTTGGGGACACCTTTATTTATATGATAGCAATGGCAACTTAAAAAATCAAATTACGAAAGGTGAGTTTTACATTTCCGGAATAGAAGGAGTGGATGAAAAAACACGTAAATTATTTTTTACCGCCAATGGAAAAGAACTAAACGAGAATCCTTATTACAGCCATTTGTATAGTATCAACCTGGATGGTAGCAATCTTACTTTATTGAATAAAGGGAATTTTGATCACCAGGTAAATTTTAATGATGCCCAAACTTTTTATGTTGACAATTGGTCGAGGGTGAATACAAATCCTGAAACGACATTGTACGATCGTGTTGGTAAAAAAATAATGAACCTGGAGAAGGCAGATTTGACCCAACTATTTGCCGCAGGCTATAAATATCCTGAGCCATTTACGGTCAAAGCAGATGATGGTATTACAGATCTTTATGGCGTAATTTACCGGCCATTTGATTTCGACTCTACCAAAAAATATCCATTAATTGAATACGTATATCCAGGGCCACAAACGGAAGCGGTGAATGCCTCATTCGGTAGAAGTATGGATAGAACAGACAGGCTTGCCCAACTTGGTTTCGTGGTCATCACAGTTGGTAACCGCGGCGGAAATCCTGCACGTTCAAAATGGTATCATACTTATGGCTATGGAAATTTAAGAAACTATGGATTGGCGGATAAAAAAACTGCAGCAGAACAAATAGCCAATCGCTACTCATATATTGATATCAATAAAATTGGTATTACCGGTCACTCCGGCGGCGGATTTATGTCGACAGCAGCTATGTTGGTTTATCCGGATTTTTTTAAAGTAGCTGTTTCAGGATCCGGCAATCATGAAAATAATATTTATAACAGTCCATGGAGTGAGCGCCACAATGGAGTCCTGGAAAGGATTACACCAAAAGGAGATACTACATTTATTTATAACATAGATAAAAACAGTTCGCTGGCGAAAAATTTAAAGGGCAATTTAATGCTCTCAACAGGCGATATTGATAATAATGTGAGCCCTTCAAATACTATCAGGATGATGAATGCATTAATTAAAGCAAATAAACGTTTTGATTTTGTCTTGTTACCTGAGCAACGCCATGGTTATGGAGACATGACGGAATATTTCTTTTGGAAATTAGGGGAATATTTTGCAGAACATTTGTTGGGAGACCATCGGCAAGGAGCGGATATGATTGAGATACAAAAGGAGATTCCTCAAAATTAATTTGGATAACATAAAGTGAAAAAATGTATCTCTGAAATACTATTAGGATACAGTCTTTATAACCTATTGCCGGAAGTTTAAAATCTTCTGAACTAATAGTTTTGACTAATTATGGTATTTATGAATTGACAAATTTTTACAAATGGAAATAGCACTGTTTATCGTAGCTATTTTATTTTGTGGGTAAAATTTATTTGATAATGACAATTAATTAATATTTTTATTAAAGGAAAACTCTTCGACAATTTCCTGAAGAAAGTGAATATAGAAAATGTTCTGTAATTTCTTGCCCTTATTTCGCCGAAGCAATGGATTGAAATTATAGAAATACATGAAACCTAAGCCATCGAATAATTTAGCAAAGCTGACCATAACAGCTTTGGGCATTGCATTTGGAGATTTGGGTACCAGCCCTCTTTACACCCTGAGAGTTTGTTTCTCAGGTACTCATGGCCTGGCAGTTACTACCGAAAATATATATGGCATTTTATCTTTAATTTTCTGGTCTTTAATTATTGTTATCAGCATAAAATACCTGGTATTAATTTTAAGGGCAGATAACAATGGAGAAGGTGGAATATTAGCTTTAATGTCCCTGGTTTTGCCCAATAAAAAGAATAGAAAGCACCTGGTTATTCTAACTATGGGCTTGTTTGGTGCAGCTTTACTTTATGGCGATGGGATGATCACACCGGCGATTTCCGTTCTTAGTGCCGTAGAAGGATTACAAATTGCCACTCCTTTTTTTCAACCATTTATTATTCCCATTACTATCGTCATTTTATTTTTATTATTTTACTTTCAGAAAAAGGGTACTGCAAGTGTTGGAATGATTTTCGGACCGCTTATTCTGATTTGGTTCGTATCCATAGCTCTTCTCGGGGTCAATGCAATCATGAGAGATCCGGCAGTATTACATGCTTTGAACCCTTATTATGCTTTTCATTTTTTCCAGGCGAACGGATTAAGCGGCATGGTTGTGTTGGGTGCCGTTTTTTTAGCACTTACTGGTGGAGAAGCTCTTTATGCTGATTTAGGCCATTTTGGAAAAAAACCTATTCGTATGGGATGGTTTTACGTTGCATTGCCTTGCCTGTTATTAAATTATTTTGGCCAGGGTGCACTGTTATTGGAAAATCACAGTTTCATTTCTAATCCATTTTATTACCTCGCTCCTCAATGGGCGCTATATCCGGTTGTTATATTGGCCACAGTGGCTACCGTCATTGCATCACAGGCAGTAATCTCCGGGGCTTTCAGCCTCAGTTACCAGGCAATACAATTGGGTTATATGGCTCGTTTTAAAATTGTGCATACTTCTGCGCATGAAAAAGGACAAATATATATTCCGCAATTAAATTGGATATTATTTTTTGCAACGGTTTGGCTTGTAGGTTCTTTTAAATCATCGGACAACCTGGCTGCCGCTTATGGTGTGGCGGTAAGTACAACTATGGTTATCACTACGATACTTGCATTCGTAGCAATGAGGAATTTGTGGAAATGGAAACTTTCGGCTGCCATATCTGTCACTTTATTTTTTCTTATTATTGATCTATCCTTCTTTTCTGCCAATATCGTTAAGGTCCCTGAAGGAGGCTGGTTTCCGCTGTCCGTCGCAGGAATAATTTATTTTATGATGACCACCTGGCACCGCGGTAAACGCATGATGAGTATCCGGATAAATAAGATAACTGATCCCCTGAAAAAATTCATAACTTATTATCAGAAAGAGGCGGAATCTATCGTAAGTGGTACTGCGATTTATTTAACAGGCAACCCTTACGGAACGCCGCCGGCATTATATTATAATTTAAAACTGAATAAAATATTACATGAAAACCTGGTAGTCTTAAGCATTGAATTTGACCAGGTGCCCCACGTTGATTTAATTGAGAAAGCCAGGATTACTAAATTAGATGAAAGAACTACACTTATTATTATTCATTTTGGTTTTATGGACAGGAGCGACATCCCACAGGCCTTGCAACTCCTAAATGAATCAACCACACAAATTGACCTTGAAAATGCCATTTATTTCCTGGGAAGAGAATCAATCGTTGTAACAAAGCACACAGGAATGTCCCCTTTCAGGGAAACGGTTTTTGAATACTTAGGTCGTAATTCTGCGCGAATAACAGGTTATTTTAATCTCCCGTATAACAAAGTATTTGAGATTGGTTCGAGGATTAGATTGTAGACAGAATTAGAAGCCCGGTATATTTTGAAAAGTTGGAATAAAAAGAATATTTTTTTAATGCATCATTGATTATTTGACAGCAATTAAATAAACAAAAATTGGTTTTGATCATTTTCATCAAAAAGATTTCCCACAACAAAATTTTGATTCAATGATGGTGCCAGGTACAAATCAATTTTGATTCTAAACTTTTTAAAAACTTAAAGAATTGACTATTTACCTGCTAATAGGAAACATAAAAACACATTTTCTTTTAAGAAAAAGACTGGCTTCTAAGCTCAGGTTCATAAAAGCAATTAAGCATTAATTTAAATTTATGATTAGAAAAATTGTCGCAAAAAAACTTTTTAAGGAAACCGAATTTCGATTTCGAGGCCATGAGGTAAGACGCATAGAAGCCTTTAGTGATGCAGTTTTCGCCTTTGCAGTTACATTGCTTATTGTAAGTTTAGAAGTGCCAAAAAACTTTGAAGAATTAATGAATACAATGCGAGGTTTCATGGCCTTTGGTGTCACCTTTCTTTTACTCATGTTACTTTGGTATGAACAAAACATTTTTTTTCGTCGTTATGGAATGGATGATTTGAAAACAATCATTTTAAATTGTGCACTAATATTTCTTGTCCTGTTTTATGTATATCCCTTAAAATTTCTTTTTGCTACTATTTTCAATAATGCCGGTGATAGTCTTGCTATGAAGGACACAGATATGAGAAATTTAATGTTGATTTATAGCTGCGGCTATATTTGCATTTATTTTTTATTTCTATTAATGCATATTCATGCTTTCAGAAAAAGAGTTGAGTTAAGTTTGAAACCTGCCGAAATATTTGAAACCAAAACTTCGATTTTTAAACATTTAATTCTAATTGTTATCGGATTAATTTCTATAATGGCTGCCTTATTATTATCGCCTGAAAAAGCAGGACTTGCAGGAATGGTTTATTTTTTAATTGGGCCGGCTTTCACCCTTTTATTTACACTAAGAAAAGCAAAAAAAAATAAATTATATAAGTTACAAATCAATAACGAGAAGTAAAAAATGCAAAAATAGTTTCCGAAAGATCAGTTGAAAATGTATATTTTCTTAATTAATTTCTTTCGGTAAATTCAAATCTTCTGGCAGGAATAAAAAAATTTCGATTTTTTTTTGAAATGAATTCTTTTTTAATCGTTATGCATTAATTTTGCGCAAAGCCAAATAAAAAAAGATGAACACACCGGAATCAATTGATGAAAAAGTTGCAGTTAGAGGCATAATTCTAATCACAGTATGTGAAATATTAGGAATGTTATTTATGATTGCTATTAATTCTTAAGCATAAAAGTTTTTCTTTTAAAGAATTCAATATTCATTTTTTTAAAATAGATATGTTCTCTGTCGTAATCTGCTTAAGCTTTTAGTGGAGGTTTAAATAGTCTAATTGAATGTAAAATTCTATTTTTGTTCAGCTTCTTTGTTCCCGTTTTCTTTCTAAAAATCCAGCCCTGATCTTGTTTGACTGATAGGTCAATCAAACTAAATTTCCATTGAAATCTACTTCTTTTTTAATTACATTTGACCATAATTAAATTCAATTATGACCTATAACTACCTGCCATTAGATAAAAGCATTCTCACCTTTCAACAAGTAAAACATTTTCTGCAATACAAGCAATTGGTATCTGTTACTTATGGTGCCCATGAAGCCATTCTTAAATGCAGAGAATATTTGGATAAAAAAATTACTGAGAATGATCTTCTGTATTATGGCATTAATACAGGTTTTGGTTTCCTCCAAAATGTGAGAATTGATAAAAACCAATTACGGCATCTTCAGGAAAATTTAATTAAATCGCATGCTTGTGGTATTGGAGAGGAAGTGCCTGAAAAGATTGTTCGCCTGATGATGATGTTGAAGATTAAGTCATTGAGTTATGGCAATTCCGGAATTGGAATAGAAGTGGTGAAACGCTTGATGGATATGTATAACAATAATATTATTCCTATAGTTTATACGCAGGGGTCACTCGGCGCTTCCGGCGATCTTGCACCGCTCAGTCATTTATCCTTGCCGCTAATAGGTTTAGGAGAATTAAGAAAGGATGGGGAGAAAATTTCTTCAACCGAAACTTTGAAACTAATGAATTGGGAAAGTATTGAGTTACAAAGTAAAGAGGGATTGGCACTCATAAATGGCACCCAGTTTATGAGTGCCTATGGAATGTATAACCTCATCCATGCAGAAAAACTACTTCAATGGGCAGATATAATTGCAGCATCATCTTTTGATGCTTTTGATGGAAACGATGATTGCTTTAATACACATATTCACGATGTACGGCCACACAAGGGTCAGGTGAAAACCGCTGCCAGGTTACGCGACTATTTAGCAGGAAGCGATATAGCAAAAATTAAAAAATGCCAGGTGCAGGATCCCTATTCTTTTCGTTGTGTTCCGCAGGTACATGGCGCTTCAGTGGATACTTTTGAATTTGTACTCGACACCTTTTTACAAGAGATAAATGCAGTTACTGACAACCCTAATATTTTTCCGGATGATGACCTGATCCTTAGCGGTGGTAACTTTCACGGTCAGCCTTTGGCATTCGGAATGGATTTTCTTTCGATTGCCATGGCAGAAATTGGGAATATCTCAGAGAGAAGAACTTTCCAGTTATTAAGCGGTCAAAGAGGATTACCTCTTTTCCTTGTGAAAAATCCGGGTTTGAATTCGGGTTTAATGATTCCGCAATATACTGCGGCAGGTATTGTAAGCGAAAATAAGCAACTTTGCACGCCTGCATCCGTGGATTCAATTTCTTCATCAAATAACCAGGAAGACCATGTGAGTATGGGAGCCAATGCTGCCACGAAATGTTATAGGGTATTGGATAATGTAGAGAAAATATTGGCCATCGAATTAATTACTGCTATGCAGGCGCTGGAGTTTAGAAGGCCTTTAAAATCCTCTGAAAAGATAGAAACTATCTTCCAGGCTTTTAGGGAAAAAGTTACTTTCAATAATGCTGACAGGGTATTGCATGATGACATGTTAGCAGCCATAGAATTTATCAGGAATTATGAATTGTAAAATTTTTAATTTACTGTGAAAAACAAAATGAAAATAAAATTCAATACTTCATTGAAGTTGAGTTCTATTCTTGATTTTAATCTGCCGAGAAAAAATATTAATATTCCCAAAATTTACCATCGTATAATAATATAGTATGACAGAAAAGTATAAAAATTATGATCCTATAAAATACAAAACCCCCACAGGAACAGAAATTTCCTGTAAAGGTTGGCAACAGGAAGCGGCGTTAAGAATGCTATTGAACAATTTGAATCCTGAAGTAGCCGAGAACCCGGATGAATTAATAGTATATGGCGGTAGGGGAAAAGCTGCACGAAGTTTCGAAAGCCTCGATCTGATTATAAAGGCATTAAAAGATTTAGAAAATGATGAAACGCTTTTAATCCAAAGTGGCAAACCTGTGGCGATGCTAAAAACGCACCATGAAGCGCCGCGTGTATTAATTTCTAACTCTCAACTGGTGCCAAAATGGGCAACCTGGGAACATTTTGATGAACTGGAAAAGAAAGGATTAATGATGTATGGTCAAATGACGGCTGGGTCGTGGATTTATATCGGGAGCCAGGGAATTGTGCAGGGCACTTATGAAACTTTTGGCGCTATAGCGAAAAAGCATTTTAGCAATTCATTGAAAAATACATTGAGTGTAACGGCAGGTTTGGGAGGAATGGGTGGCGCACAACCACTTTCAATTACCATGAATGGTGGTGTTTGCCTGGCGGCAGAAGTCGAAAAGTGGCGAATGAAAAAAAGACTTGAAACAAGATACCTGGATGAAATAATAGAAAATATTGATGCTGCGATAGATAAATCAGTGGAAATGAAAAAGGAAGGAAAAGCCTGGAGTATTGGGGTCCATTGCGATGCAATTAGTTTATTGGAAAGACTAATTGAAAGAGATATTTCTGTAGATATTCTCACAGATCAGACATCGGCGCACGATCCGTTGGTAGGATATGTTCCACATGGAATTTCATTGGAAGAAGCCACTGAATTACGTACAAATGATCCGGCAAAATATATTGACTTATCCTATAAAAGTATGAAGCGTCATGTAGACCTGATGCGTGAGATGCAGAAAAAAGGCACCATCACATTTGACTATGGAAATAACCTGCGGGCCCGTGCGTATGAGCAGGCAATAAAGGAAGGGGAAAGCGAAGAGGAGGCAAGGCACGCATTTGATTTTCCAGGATTCGTTCCGGCTTACATCCGGCCATTATTTTGTGAAGGAAAGGGCCCATTCAGATGGGCCACCTTGAGCGGTGATCCTAATGACATTGCAGAAACAGATAAAGTGATGATGGAATTGTTTCCTGAAAATGAAGGCATGATCCGTTGGATAAAAATGGCACAGGAGAAAATAGCATTCCAGGGTTTGCCGGCACGTATTTGCTGGATAGGGCAGGGTGATAGGGAAAAGGCCGGACTTGCATTTAATGAATTAGTAAAAACCGGGAAGGTAAAAGCGCCCATTGTCATTGGCCGCGATCATTTGGATACGGGTTCTGTCGCAAGCCCTAACAGGGAAACTGAGTCTATGTTGGATGGCAGTGATGCAGTGGCAGATTGGCCGATATTAAATGCATTGGTAAATACTGCAGGTGGTGCAAGTTGGGTAAGTTTACATCACGGAGGTGGCGTAGGCATGGGTTACAGCATTCATGCAGGAATGGTGATAGTTGCAGATGGCACGGAAGAGGCTGCCGGAAAATTATCAAGAGTGCTGCGAAATGACCCTGGCATGGGTGTCATTCGTCATGCAGATGCAGGCTATGATGTAGCGAAAGATTATGCAAGAAAATTCAAGCTTGACATCAAGGAACGATTGCATGGATGATCTGCCAATTGTGGCAAAGAAGGCAGCTCCTGGCATTTCGATGAGGACTTTCAATAAATAATGATCAACTAAATTATTTTATATCGGTGGGGATTATACAAATTAAAGTTCAGTCTGAAATTTATGTTCGATAACATTATTCATAAATATTATTTACTAAAATAATTTCACCACTCAAATACCCTCCTTTAATTTTCAATTAAAATTAAACTTCGCCTGCTTGCATTATCATGCTTTTAATTCTTTAAATTTACTGAATCATTTTAACGAAAAATAAAACCATGCAAGAAAGAAAAGACTCCGATACTGAAAAGGAAAATTGGGCAAATCCTGAAGAAAAAAGTAAGCGTGATCAACAGAAAAGCGATCCCCAGATCACAGAATTGAAAGGATTCTTTGATGGTGATGAAGAGATAGAACCAAAGACAGCAGAGGATAACATTGATTATGATAAGGACAAAAAAGCAAATTGACAATTGGTGAATAATCTCTTTTACTTTTTAACAATTGTATAGTTCAAATTTGCTTTATAAAATTTAGCTATTACCATCCTAAAAAAGGCTGACTTAATTTTGATATGAGTCAGCCTTTTTAATATGCCCTATTTTCAGTACTGTTAAATCGTGGAATATTTTAATAGTTGACAATTTTTGATTTCTTAAGTAACATCATTTATGTATTGCTCGTCTATACATTTTAAAGAATTTTATTCTTTGTGCCTGGATTGAAAGACTTCAATTCATCTTTCAATTACAGAAAATTGTACTGATATCTATCAAATTTCCTGCTTTTTATTTATTTTACAATTAGTCACCTTATTGTTTATTTTTGTAAAAGTTTCTGAGAATATTCTTTTCCTGAAAAATATGATTACTATTAAAGGTGAAATTTTCGCTTATAGTAATTTTTTGGAAAATATTTACTTCATCAAGGTTGGTGTAATTCTTGAATATATTTCAGCAAATCCGTAAAAAATAAAAGAGGATCTGTATAACTGAAAATGAATTATGATTGAGATATTTATATTACTTGTGCTCATATTATTAAATGGGTTCATCGTAATGAGTGAAACTGCCCTGATCTCATCTAAAAAAAGCCGGTTAGAAGCGGCTGTGGCGAAGGGTGACCCAAAAGCCAAAGCAGCCCTGGATCTTAAAGAAAATCCTGATGTATTTATATCTACTACGCAAATTTATATTACGCTGATCGCAATCCTTACAGGTGTCTATTCAGGCGATAAATTCAGCATGTATTTAAAACCTTATTTTGATAAGGTTGATTTTTTAAAAGATTATTCTGCTACTCTTGCCACAGTTGTAATAGTAATTATTGTCACTTTCCTGACGATTCTTTTTGGAGAACTGGTACCAAAAAAAATCGCAATTATGCGACCGGAAAAAATAGCAAAAAGGATAGCCGGGCCAATCAAATTATTAAGTACTATTTCTTATCCGCTTGTATGGTTACTGAGTACATTTAATACGGGCATATTTAAAATTTTACGCATCATTCCCGGAACAGACAATCATGTTACTGAAGAAGAGATAAAGGCCATGATCAATGAAGGTAGCGAAATGGGCACCATAGAAGAAGAGGAGAAAGATATTATTCAGCGGGTATTTCACCTCGGTGACAGGAATATTACTTCTTTAATGACGCATAGAACGGATATAATCTGGCTTGAAATAAATGAGGATTGGGCATCAGTGAAAAGTAAAATAAAAGAATTTCAACATTCTGTATACCCGGTGTGTATAGAAAATATTGACGACATAGAAGGAGTTGTTTACGTGAAAGATCTTTACCTTCAACCAAATGCACCACTATCTTCATTGATCCGGAAAGCATTATATGTTCCTGAGAATAATTCTGCTTACCAGGTATTGGAAAAAATAAAAAACACTAAGATCCATTATGCTTTTATAGTGGATGAATATGGGAGTTTGCAGGGAATGATCACGGTGAAGGATATCCTGAAAGCCATCGTGGGAGAGATGCCGGAAGAAGAAGACGACGATTATGAAATCATACAAAGAGCAGATGGTACTTATCTCATTGATGGCCAGATTCAATTTTACGATTTTCTTACCCGTTTTAATAAAACAGTCTGGATCAATGAAGGAGAAAATGAATTTGATACGTTAGCAGGTTTTATTCTACACGAACTAAAAAACATTCCTGTTGAAGGTGAATCTTTCTCCTGGCGCGGGTTTGATTTTGAAATAATAGATATGGATGGCCAGCGGATCGATAAAGTAGTTGTGAATATTTCTGATGAAATAAAGGCAGCCATTGAAAAGGAAAAGGAGCGGGAAAGAGAGAGAGATGATGAATCTGAATAAAATCAGAAGTTAAAAGTTTTGCTTTCATCCGGATTCGCCAATTGGGTACTTTGCCGCTTTCCCCTTACTGTTACATGTACAATATTTATTTGTTCCGGTTTGTACTCAAATAATAAATTGTTGATTACCGTTATCCTCGACTGAATCACAGGATTTTTTACCTGGAAATAACTCTCAATACCTTCCTCATTTTTTTCATAACCCACATATTCCGGAACTTGTTTTTTCCCATCAATGATGATGGATAAATGTTTAGTGATATAATCTTTTATCAATTTATTTGCCACCGTCCTATCTGGTGGATTCAATAAATCGATTTTATCGGGATAATGCATTCTTAATGTTTTCTCGAAATCATCGGTAAAAATTTTACAGGAAATTTCCAATATTTTATCCTTGGAATTTTCTTTAATTTCTGTTACGCTTACATAAAAAGGATGAAGATCATCGCCATCCTTCTTTGCTGAAAAATCATTAACGATAGCATTATTAAACGGAAAAATAAGGAAAAGAGTGAGGAGGTAAATGATATTCATAAAGAGAAATTTATTGTCTTATTTTGCCATCCAAAATTGCACTTTATTTTTTAAAATTGTTTGTGAATATTATGGATGACTTTCGCTTGTATTTTTCCATAGGGTGGGGGCATATTATCAGCATTGATTCACTCGATCATATTCTTTTCGTGGTTGCACTTTCTGCCATTTATCTATTCAGAGATTGGAGAAAAATTTTAATCCTGGTAACGGCATTTACGATAGGACATTCGCTCACACTGGCATTGAGCGTCTACGACATCGTCAGGATCAATGAAAAACTGGTAGAATTACTGATCCCGGTTACCATATTCATAACAGCCCTTTTTAATTTTTTTCAAAAGGATTATTCTCCTAAAAAATTACAATTGAATTATTTTTTCGCCCTGTTCTTCGGGTTAATCCATGGATTAGGTTTTGCGAATAGTATACGATTCATGCTAGCAAAAAGTGAGAGTATCGGATGGCCTCTTTTAAGTTTCAATCTTGGCCTCGAGGCCGGACAAATAGTAATCGTTTTCCTTATCCTGTTATTTTGCTATTCTGCAGTTTCATTTTTGAAACTTCCCCAAAAAATATGGGTTTATTTACTTTCATCCATAGCATTGATCTTTTCGATTCAAATGATCATTGAAAGACTCAACTAAAAATACAAATGAAGAATCAACAATGATCTATGAGCAATAACTAAATAAACCTAATAACTTTATGGTTACCTGATTCCTCTTTACTAACTACTTCCTAACTTCTTTACTGTCAACTTCCTTCTTGCTACTAAATACTTACTACTTCTTACTTTTTACCTGCTTTCAAACTCTTTCCTGATAATATTCAATGCTGCACCCGCTTTGAACCATTCAATCTGTTGTTCATTGTACGTGTGGTCTACATTAAATGATTCTGTACTACCATCTTTATGGTTCAATACTAATGTCAAAGGCACATCTACAGAGAAAGTGTCAAGGCCTTTAATATCAATTAAATCGTCTTCACAAATCTTCTCATAATCTTCTTTGTCGTGGAAGGTGATACCCAGCATTCCCTGCTTTTTCAAATTGGTTTCATGGATCCTTGCAAAAGATTTTACCAGCACAGCTTTTACTCCCAGGTGTCTTGGTTCCATTGCTGCATGTTCACGCGAAGATCCTTCACCATAGTTTTCATCACCCACGACAATAGAACCTATGTTGGCGGCTTTGTACGCACGTTGTGTTTGTGGCAACGGACCATATTCACCGGTCAATTGAAATTTTACGAAATTCGTTTTATCATTAAAATAATTGACAGCACCAATCAATAAATTATTGCTGATATTATCTAAATGTCCACGGTATTTTAACCATGGTCCAGCCATTGAAATATGATCAGTAGTACATTTTCCTTTTGCTTTTATTAATAACCTAAGATGATCAAAATCTCCGGACTCGTAAGGTTTAAATGGTTCCAGGATCTGTAAGCGGTCAGATTCCGGAGAAACAATTACCTCAACATGGCTTCCGTCAGCTGCCGGTTCCTGGTATCCTGCATCTTCCACTGCAAAACCTTTCAGCGGCATTTCAATTCCCTGGGGTTCTTTTAATTTTATTTTTTCACCTTTCTCATTTGTCAGGTAATCGGTAAGTGGATTAAATAATAATGAACCTGCAATGGCCAAAGCGGTGGTAATTTCCGGTGATGCAACAAATGCATGCGTATTGGCATTTCCATCATTTCGTTTAGCAAAATTCCGGTTGTATGATGTCACAATTGAATTCTTTTTAGAAGGATCATTACTGTGCCTGGCCCATTGACCAATACATGGTCCGCATGCGTTGGCGAGTACCATTCCACCCATTTTCTCAAAAGTATGTAAATAGCCATCTCTTTCAACTGTATAACGTACTTGTTCTGAACCTGGAGTAATGGTAAATTCAGCTTTTGCCTTAATGCCATTATCTGTTGCCTGTTTAGCTATAGATGCGGCTCTGGTGATATCTTCATAAGAAGAATTGGTGCAAGATCCTATTAATCCCACTTCTAATTCCTCGGGCCAGTTATTTGTTTTAACGGCTTCGGCAAACTTAGAAATCGGCCAGGCAAGGTCGGGGGTAAAAGGACCATTTATATGCGGTTCTAATGCTGACAAATTAATTTCAATTACCTGGTCAAAATATTTTTCCGGGTTGGCATAAACCTCACTATCACCAGTCAGTTCTTCTCCTAATTGATCAGCCAATTTTGCTACTTCTGTCCTGCCGGTACCTTTAAGATATGCAGCCATCTTAGCGTCATAACCAAAAATGGAAGTAGTGGCACCGATTTCGGCACCCATATTACAAATGGTTCCTTTACCTGTACAAGATAATGAGGTAGCACCTTCTCCAAAATATTCCACAATTGCGCCTGTGCCTCCTTTCACGGTAAGGATGCCTGCCACTTTTAAAATAATATCTTTAGCCGAGGTCCAGCCGCTTAATTTACCAGTCAATTTGATGCCGATCAATTTTGGAAATTTAAGTTCCCAGGGCAATCCGGCCATCACATCACAAGCATCTGCACCGCCAACACCAATTGCGATGGATCCTAAACCGCCTGCATTTACCGTGTGAGAATCGGTCCCAATCATTAAACAACCGGGAAAAGCATAATTTTCTAATACTACCTGGTGAATGATGCCTGCACCGGGTTTCCAAAAGCCAATTCCATATTTATTGGAAACGGAAGACAGGAAATCATATACTTCTTTATTTTGCGTTTTTGCCCTTGAAAGATCAGGTGTGGCGCCCACTTCTGCCTGTATCAAATGGTCACAATGCACAGTAGAAGGGACAGAAACTTTGGTCCTGCCTGATTGCATAAATTGTAGCAAAGCCATTTGCGCTGTTGCATCTTGCATGGCTACTCTATCAGGAGCGAAATTCACATAATCCTTACCTCTTTCAAAAATCGTATTTGCATTTCCACCCCAAAGATGTGTATAAAGTATTTTCTCGGTCAGTGTGAGCGGATGGTTGACTACTTTACGTGCAGCTTCCAATTTCTCATTATAACCTTCGTAAAATTTTTTAATCACATCAAGATCAAATATCATCTTTTTTTATTTTTGCTATTGTTAGGAATAATTTTAATTTTTTGCAAATTTAGTTAAAAATGAGCTGTTGAGAAAGGGATATCTTCCTGAAAATTAAAATTTTATAAATAGGGTTATTACAAAGTGGCTGAAGTGGCTGAAGAATTCTTTTGGGAAAACTTTTAATACTTTAATTTGTGGGCAACAGCTAAATATTTTTGCCCTGTAAAAAGGATGCTGTATTCTTTTGAAATTGCTGGGAATTGTAAATATGGACCAATTCATAAAATCAATTCAAAAAAATTATTTCTTGCTTATATATTTCATTTAAATTTGTCTTATGTATAAGATTAAAAATTTTATTGAATGGCAGGTTTTTGGCGTTTGCGCAGCTATTGGTGAAAAAATGGGAGTGGCTACATCGGTTATCCGGAAAAACTTCATCTATCTTAGTTTCCTGACACTGGGATCACCCGTTCTATTTTACCTGTTTTTTGCTTTTTGGATGAATATTAAGAATTATATCCAAAATTCAAGACGCAATCCATTAAGGTATTTATAAATTATCTATTGCGATAGCAATATTGCGTTGAGACCTGTCAACGGGTAGATAAACTTTAGAACTGATCTTCATTCGGAAGCCTTTCTCCACAAGTATCGCAGTATCGCGCATTTTTTCGCAGGCCTTTAAATCCGCACCTCGGACAAATATTTTTTTTCTCTCCTGTCTCTTCCGTATCCCTCGATCTATACATTTCTGAACTTACAATACCAGTAGGGACTGCAATAATGCTGTAACCACAAAGCATCACTATCACAGATAAAAATTTTCCAAAAGAAGTGATAGGAGAAACATCGCCGTAACCAACTGTAGTTATGGTGACGACTGCCCAGTAAATTGAATTCGGAATGCTTTCGAATCCAGGCGTATCTTTTTCCACGATGTACATGATGGATCCCACAATTATGACAAATAAAATAATGAACATCATAAATAGTAGGATTTTACGGTAACTATTTTGTAAAGCTGTAGAGATAAACTGACCTGCGTGCAGGAAACTATGAATATTCAAAATTTTGAAAATACGGAGAATTCTTAAGGAGCGAAGCACAAGGAAAAATTGATAGCTGGCGTAAAAAATACTTAAGTAAGCAGGGAGGATAGATAATAGATCAATCAAACCCAACATACTAAAAATATACTTAAACTTTCTTTCAATAATAATTATCCTCAAAATGTATTCAATTGTAAAAAGAATAGTAAATCCCCATTCTATTACAAATAATATATGACCATATTTGAAATGGATAGAAGGCACGCTATCTAATAAAATAACAATGACACTAAAGAAGATCGCTATTAAAAGGCTAAGATCAAAACGTCTCCCTGCACGTGTATTTGCCCTGAAAATGATGATGTAAAGAATATCTCTCCAGTCGTGCTTTGAATTAATCCTTATTTTCTGCTGTTGATTTTCCATTTTAATTAATCGTGAACTATTTTAAAAACGTC
>JBDTEF010000080.1:0-3069 GCA_039922615.1 Ginsengibacter sp. | reverse complement strand
TTTCTCAAATTTCATTTTGCCCAATGTGGCTATGAATTGAACAGTCCTAAAATTTGTACGATCAGGTTAGGAAGAGAGATAATTCCCGGGTTAAGAGGTTATGGTTTGGAAAAGATTTGCCGCCATCTCGATATTGAAATAGAGGATCGCCATCGTGCAGATGGCGATGCAGCGGCGACGGTAAAATTGTTTCATCATTTATTAAAGTGTGATACTAACAAATATACACAGACGATGCTCAAACATGGAAGCAAAGAACAATTTCTACCACCAAATGTTGCTGCTTCACAAATAAAAAATATCCCTGCTTTACCAGGCGTTTATTATTTCCATGATAAAAAAGGAAAAGCCATTTATGTAGGAAAAGCCAGGAATTTAAATAAACGTGTAAACAGCCATTTTAGCAATAATAAAGCGAATAAGCAGAAGCAGGAATTTTTAAAAAAAATATATTCAGTTTCTTTCCAGGAAACGGCCACAGAGTTAATGGCTTTTATTTTAGAAAGTTGCGAAATCAGGAAGTTATGGCCGGAGCAAAACCGCAGCCAGAAAAGGTTTGAGCCTTCTTTTGGATTATATTATTATGTGGATGGAAATGGTTATTTAAGATTGTTTATTGAGAAAAAGAAAAAGAATTTAAAGTGCCTTTATTCTTTCAACCTGTTGAATGAAGGATATAATTTATTAAGGGAATTAATACATCGTTTCGCGCTTTGTCCACGACTTTGTTTCATTCAAAAATCAGATCCTGCAGTACAGGTAATTTGTAATTCAATGGAGAGTGATCAATGCAAAGGCGCTTGCGAAAAGCTGGAATCTCCAGATGAATATAATAGGAGAGTTTTAGATTGTTTTCAATACCTGGAAAATGAATTGCCCACGTTTGCATTGATTGAAAATGGTTTCACCAAAAATGAAAAGAGCTGCATTCTTATGGAAAAAGGGAAATTTTATGGAATGGGTTATCTTACTGAAGCAAACAATATTCACGCATTAGAAGACATCAAAAACCGCCTGACACCTTATAATGAAAATGATTATATACGTGGTATCATTTACAAATATGCTGAGAAGTTTCCTTACAAAAAAGTCAATTTAGGGAATGAATTTTTTAAGGAGAGCACAAAAGTCTTCTCTTGAAATATAATCTGCACCAAGTGACTGTAAATGTGGAGTGAATATTTGGCAATCAATTACTTCAACACCATTTTTCATAAGCAATTGAACCATCTTTATGAAGGCAAATTTGCTTGCATTGGGAACATTAGAATACATGCTTTCACCAAAAAAAACTTTACCGATCATTACACCATAAAGTCCACCCACTAATTCGCCATTCAACCATGCCTCGGCACTGTGCGCATAGCCATTTTCAAAAAGGCGGTTGTATGCAATTTCAATATCATCTGTGATCCAGGTATTTTCTCCTGTAAAGCCTTTTCTTTTTGCAATCCGGCAATTACGGATTGTTTGCCCAAAATTTTTATTATGGGTAAAACGGAAAGAATGTTTATTGATCACATTACGCATGCTATGAGATATAACCAGGTTTTCCGGGAATAAAACAAATCGCGGATTTGGATGATACCAAAGGATGGGTTCACCCTCATTGAACCATGGAAATGTTCCAATCTTGTAAGCTCTTAAAAGAGTGTCCAGGTGGAGGTTTCCACCTACAGCGAGTATGCCATCCTCACGAGCAATTTCGGGAGAAGGAAAGTTACAATTATGTTGAGATAGGTAAACAAGGTCCATGCATCAGATTGATAACAATAAATATAAATAATTTTCGTTACTTCTAACTATTTTATCTTGCAGAAAGCTCTTCTATCGTTGCGTTGATTCCTCTATCTGTAATATTATCTCGCATTGGTTTCAGCGTTTCATACTCACCATTTTTTACAGCATATTTGCCTTTCGAATCAATGATTATTGCACATTGCTCTGCCTGGGTCTGGCTATGACCACATATTTCAATGAGTGTATCTATTACCCATTCAAAAGTATTTACTTCATCATTCCATACAATCAATTGATGATTGAAGTCTTCCTCTGTAAGGATATCAGTTTCATCCTGTTGTTGGTAATATGGTTTATTTGATGTCATTTTATCAAAGCAAATTTACAATTATTCAATAATTTATTTCGGATTTAATAAAAATAATAATTTTTGACAAAATTTAAAATACCTTATAATGAAAAAATAATATTCTCAAAATTCTACAACTAAAGCATATTAAATGTTCTTTAAAATTAATAATTTTACTGGAAATAAAAAAAGTTTTTACCCTTTTATATAAATTATTCAACATCGCCAATATAAATAATTGAACTACAAAATTCGCTATTTGTGGCTGCCTTTATATTTGAAATACTTCCAATAATACCACCTTTTAAAGGACTGGAATGGCCTGTTTTATACTGCTCGCTAAGCATACTTACATACACGCTATCATACCACATGGGTTTCATGTGAGTAACCTTCATTTTGTGAAGGATAAAAAGATTTTTCATAGCTGAAGGGGAGAAGTGATACAAATGACGGGGTACATCATAGGCCGCCCAATATTCCTGGTAATACCCGGCATCATATGAGGTATAATTGGGAACTGCAATAAAAATTTTTCCACCAGGGTTCAATAACCTTTTTAATTCTTCCATGTATTCGTGGAGGTCATGAACATGTTCCAATACGTGCCAAAGTGTGATAGCATCAAACTGTTTATTTAGTGTAAAAAGCGCACCAGGATCTTGTGGATTAATGCCATATAATTTTTCTGAATTCTGCCGCGCAGTTTCATCCGGTTCTAATCCGGTTACGTTCCATCCTGCTGTTTTCATTGTATGTAAAAAAGCACCAGTACCGCTTCCAATATCTAAAATATTTCCCTGTGCTTTTCCGGTATATTTTTTTACCAGTTCTCTTTTATTTATTAATGTTTTTGCGCGCACCTTGTGATACAGGTTATTGATGAATCCTTTCGCTGTGTCGCTGTGTGAAATATAATTTTCTGATTGATAATATTTTCCGATTTGATCTTTTTCCGGAATATTTTGGGTAAATCGCAA
>JBDTEF010000079.1:0-6673 GCA_039922615.1 Ginsengibacter sp. | reverse complement strand
TGAGTGTGGGCTTTCCTAAATCAGAAAAATCAGAAATGCTTCTTTTCAATCTTGATATTAACCACATTTGTGTAAGTGGCGGAAGCGCCTGCACGTCAGGTGCAGAAATGGGCAGCCACGTGATACGTGCTATTACACATAATCCAAACCAGGTAACGGTGCGGTTTTCTTTTTGTAAATATAATACGAAAGAAGAGGTGGATGCGGTAGTAACTAAACTGAAGGAAATACTTTGTTGATAAATGGATGAGCATCTACATTTCTTCATAATACAATAAGATTCCAAAGTTTGAAATATTATTTCTCGCTTCAATTCAGGGTGCTTTGCAGGCATATAAAAGCAAATGGAATCAATCCATATTTTGCATTCTCCTTTTTGGTGATTGTCTTTATTTTTCTTTCACTCTCTTTTTTTAAACAATCAGCCTATGCACCATATGTGTATGCATTATTACCACTCACCTTTCTATCCGCTGCAGGAGGCCAAAGAAGGAATGAATTTCTTCAAATCACCTTCACCAAAAAAAATCTTCGTCAGGTAAGAATGGTAGAAAATGCTATAATGGTATTACCCTTCATCTTCATTCTTATTTTTAAGTTACATTTCATTTTGTCCGTTGCATTATTGGTTCTCGCTTTGTTAATTTCATTAGTCACATTTAAAGCCCGGAAAGCATCTACGATCCCCACTCCTTTCTATCAATTTCCATTCGAATTTCCTTCAGGTTTTAGAAAAAGTTATTTAGGAATAATTATTAGTTATGCCCTTATAATTATTGGTATTTACATCGGGAATTTTAATTTGGCCCTGGTAGCTATGGCATTACAGTTCTTGATAGTTGTAAGCTATTATAACTTGCCGGAAAACGAGTTTTACGTTTGGATTTATTCCAAATCTCCAAAGCAATTTCTTATTTCAAAAATGAAAATTGCAACCTTATATTCATTTTGTCTTGTAATACCTGCGATGATACTGATGCTCCTATTTTTCTCCTCTCATTGGCTAATTATTGGAGGCATTTTTTTGTCAGGTCTGTTAATCGTAAACACTGCATTGCTGGGGAAATACGCTTTATTTCCGTCAGAAGTTAACCTTACTCAAATTATCTGCCTACTATTCAGCATACTCTTTCCGCCGCTGATGATCATTATTTTGCCCATTTTATATTTCACATCACTTAAAAGGCTCAAACCAATTTTAAAATGATTTCCATTGAAAATCTCTCCAAATCATTTACCGGCAAAAATGTTTTAAACCAAATAAATCTAACCTTTGAACCGGGAAAAGTATATGGCATTGTTGGGGAAAACGGTGCAGGTAAAACGACCCTGTTCAGGTGTATAGCCGGTTTGGAAGATTTTGAAGGAGAGATTAAATCAGACAGTGAATTATTGAAAAATGTAACTGGGTTTTTAACCACTGAGCCTTATTTTTTTTCAAAAATGACTGGTGCTGAATATTTGCAGTTGCTGTGCAATGCAAGAAATATTCAATTGACCAATTTGAAAGATAAAAATGTTTTCGATTTACCCCTGAATCAATATGCCGAAACTTACTCAACGGGAATGAAAAAAAAGCTGGCTATTACCGGTATCTTACTCCAGCAAAATGAACTTTTTATTTTGGACGAACCTTATAATGGTGTGGATATTAATAGTAATATTCTAATAACCCAGATCATTAAGAAGCTGAAAAGTTTAGGTAAAATAGTGGTTATTGCGTCTCATATTTTTTCTACGCTTACCGAAAGTTGTGATGCTATTCATCTTCTAAAAGAAGGTAAAATTATTATGGGTGGGGATCATACTCAATTTGATGCTATTGAAAATATCATGATAGGCACCCAGGTAAATGCTAAAATCGATCAGTTAGGATTGGTGTAAATAACTTACGCTAATAGATTAACTCCCTAATAATAAGGACTTATCATTAAATAAACCACCACGCCACTTACTGCGACATACAACCAGATCGGCCATGTAATGCGTGCTAATTTCTTGTGTTTCTCATATTCACCGGATAAGGAACGGTAAGCAGTAAAAAGTATAAAAGGAAGTATGATTCCGGCAAGGGGTATGTGCGTTAATAAAATGGCATAATATACATACCGGATATTTCCTGCCAATGCTTTTTCATCCAGGCTAAGAAGCCCGTCATGATTGATATCTCCGAATTTTGTGTCTCCCGTGGTAAGGTGATGCGCCACATACGATATCAGGAATAAAACAGATAATACAATTGCTGTGATCATAATTTTCTTATGCAATACGTAATTTTTACTCTTGATTGCCACTAATCCTGCAATCAATAAGATAGCAACCATTGAATTGATAATTGCATTTGCAGCGGCAAAATCATGAGGATCAAAACCAAGATCCAAACTTAATTTTACCCTGCTTAAAAAAGCGATAGCCACAAAAATGATAATAGATATTGACCAAATAAAAATCCGGGCTTTCTTATCATCTTTTTTTAAAACCGGGTGAGGAAATTGATTACGGCTGCGCACTTTAATGATAGGATTTAATTAAAAAAGTTGAAGGTATGACACATCGAACAAATAACTTCAGCCAAAATTCCTTCAGTTGAATTTTATACGCTAAAACTTTATCAAACAAAATTGGTGAGCAAAATCCTAAGGCTATACGCATAAAAAAGACTGCCCTAATAGTTAAGGCAGTCTTTGATCTATTCCTCAATAGAATTTATTTCACATCCCAGAATAATTTGATACCAACCTGGTCACCTCCAATAGAAGAGGATGCAGCATTATAATTGGCTACATTTAAAAGCGGTTCATTGGAAGGATAAGTATACCGAAGCGGGTAAACAGAACTTGCCAATGGAGGAGCCATCAATGTAGGATAATCCAATCTGCGTTGGGATGTCCATGCATCAAAACCACGTGTATAGTAAGCGATCCACTGTTGCACACCAATACTTTTTTTCCAATTGTTAGCGTCAAGCATATTTACAGGATTAGCAAGATAAGTGGAAATATCTGCGTCAGAACCACCCCAAAAAGATATCGATGATGTAATTCCCCCGGTATACCAATCACCCGCTGTTCCGCCCACATTCATTCCCCTCTCTGATGCTTCAGCCAGTAAAAACTGAACCTCTGCATAATCAAGAATAATGGCTGGAAAATCTGGCTCTTTCACTTTATCCGAAGGGTGAGAATAATTGCGGTACGTATTTCCATTTCCATACACTCCACCAATATATTTACCATCTATAGTAGAGAAGTAAAATGGCCTGCGCGGATCCATGTGTGCATTTAATGTATCAACAAAAGTATTGGCACCTACAAAGTCGTTCCTGCCACCTTGCACAAGATTTGTCCATATTGGATTTACATTTGGCGGATTGGAAGTGTAAGCTAACAAGGCGTTATCATCATTAGAAGTAAATACATTTGGAGCAGCCGCTTCCACCAGTGTTTTAGCTTTAGCAGGATCAACATCTGCAATTATCATCGCTAACTTCACCTGCAAAGAATTTCCGAACTTGTACCAACTGCTAACATCGCCGCCATAAATTAAATCAGCTTTACCATAAGAATCACCATCCATATCAAGCTCTTTTATAGCTGCACTGATCGAATCTAGCTGTGCATAGAAAACATCTTTTTGCTTATCGTATTTCGGCGTCAGGTTATCTGCTCCCATTAATGCTTCTGTGTAAGGGACGTCACCATAAGTATCTACAATTACGGTAAAAGCATAAGCCCTGAACATTTTGGCTATGGCAATTTTATTTTTGTAAGCCACTTTATCCGCTTCAAGCAAAGTAGGGTCAGCCTGTTGTTGCCTCATTAAAACAATACTTCGGTTAAAATCCTGCACGACATCCCTGTATAATGCATTCCACCAATTAAGCGGAATGTCTCTTTCTCCGAGATCATACTGGCTTTCCTGGGGATAAGTAGTTTCTGCCCAATACTGAGCAATCAGTTCAAAGATTCCACTATTTACATTTGGCGTCGTCATGATGTCAGCAAAAGCTTTTTCGCCATTACTGAATAAGGTTTCGCCTTGCACAGTTGTAGCCACTTTTGGATTGACATTTAGTTTCGTCATATCCTTTGTACATGATGCCAGCAGTAGTATTGAAATACTACTGTAGAAGGCATATTTTATTAGTTTAAATTTCATGATCGTAAGTTTAAAATTTTACATTAATGTTGACACCGTAGGTACGATAAGTAGGGTAGCTACCTACCTGGAAACCCTGGATGTTACCTGAACTCGGTCCTTCTTCCGGATCTGCATCAGGCAAATTTTTATGTAATATCCATAAGTTCTTTCCATACAGGGATAAGTCAACACCCGTTACGCCCATATTTTTGGTAAACCATTTTCCTGGAAGAGAATAGGTAATATTCAACTCACGAAGCTTTACATAGCTCGCATCATACACATAACCCGCATTAGGAAAATTATTATATCCATATCCTTGCAAGCCTGTTATTTCTGCATAAGTTGTGTTTGGTTTTCCATCTTCAGTCACGCCGGGGAATAATATACCACCGCCTTGTGCAACCGGGTTCCGTATCGGATTGCCTTTGTCATTATTTCCCGCAGTAAATTCGGGTAGTCCTGTACCCTGGCCGTACCATTGGTCAATTGAATAAATAGAACCGCCATGACTTGCATCAATTAAAAAGCTCAAAGAAACACCTTTATACGTAAATGAGTTATTGATTCCACCTGTCCAATCAGGAACTATATTTCCCAGGATCTGGTCAGTCTTAGGTGTGATTTCATAATAACCACCATCCAACACTTTTTGATGGCTTACTGAGTCGTAGATAAAATCACTTCCTCTTAAGACACCAAGGGGCTTGCCAACAACGGCATTCAGGGTAACACCGCCCTGGAATGAACCGAGCAGAATATTAGACGTACCACCAGTCAAACTCAACACCTTACTTCTTGTAGTAGTGAAGTTTACATTCATATTCCAGGTAAAATCCCTGGTTTTCACTGGCACCAGGTTCAAGGTAACTTCGATTCCTTTGTTTTCCACATTACCTGCATTTATTATATTAGTAGTATAACCGGTAGCACCTGATATAGTCACCGGTATGATCTGATCAATCGTATTTGTTTTATATAATGTCACATCAAATCCTACTCTGTTTTTCAAAAAAGACATTTCTAACCCTGCTTCTAAACTCCTTGTCCTTTCAGGTTTCAAATCCTTGTTTTTCTTGGTATCTCCAACCGAAAATAAGGGAACACCGTTGAAAGGAGTCGGTTGATCATAAGAGTCAATTAAGTAATCAAATGGCGCATCATTGCCGACTTCAGCATAGTTCAATCTTAATTTTCCGAAACTCAACCAGTTTTTATCAGGCAATAATTTTGAAAATACAAATCCACCTGATATTGCAGGATAGAAGTAATCATTTTTACCTGCGGGCAAAGTAGAAGATTGATCCCTCCTGGCTGTTGCATCCAATATCAGCATTTCTTTGTAGGTAAGTGTAACGCCCGCAAAAACGCCGCCTACCTGGCGTGTTTGCTGCTCTTCAGATGGTGCATCTATAGGATTGATAGAATTGGCGAGATCATACACTCCAGGCAATATTAATCCACCGTTGGTTTGCGCGAAAATTGAATTAAAAAAGTTATTTCTCAAATTTCCACCTATCAATCCCTTGATATTGAGATCAGTTGAAATATCCTTATTCGCAGTAGCCAATATATCATAATTATACTCCCTGAAATTTTGATTATACCTTGAATAGCTGCCAATATTTATTGACTCTATTCCATTTCTTTCCTCCTGCAGGCCATCATAGGTATCTAAGGATATTCTGCCCATCACATTTAGCCATTCTGTAGCTTTATAATTCAAACTAATATTTGATATAAAACGATACCGGTTGTCATTTTCATAACTTTCATAACGGGAATAATAAGGGTTATCCCAATACGCAGGACCTATGTCGCCCGGAGGATCTGTCATATTCCACGTAATATTTTTATGGGTGCGGAAATAAGCATCTTTCAAATCGTAGATGTCAACGTTAGTTTGCCACCACTCCCTGAAATTACCTGCCACATTACGTGTATCACTGTAGCCACTACCGTATCTGCCAACGCCTGTAACCTTTGAAAAATTGATCGCAGCGGCAGCGGTTAATTTATCGGATACCTTGTAGTCAGCACGAAAGTCAACAAGGTCTTTGGTGAGTTTACTATTGGGTAGAAATCCCTTGTCATCATTTCGGGTGTATCCCAATTTAAAATTCGTTTTGTCTCCACCGCCTTGTAAAAATAAACTTGCGCTTGTTGAATAAGGTGTCACAAAAAAATCTGTAGGATCGTGCTTGGCAGCTACCCATGGAAGTTTCTTTCCAAAATTAGGACTTGTCGGATCAAATGAAGTCCACTGGTACACCATTAAATTCGGATCAAATGCAGCACCAAATGAAGCATCTTCTGTTGTGGGAACCACCAATGCATCTTTACCTGTTCCAAATGGATCGTAAAATAAAAAATGGGAATCAGGTGAAGGTGCGTCCGAGTAGGTATTGTAGGTAGGATCATAATAACCGGCTCCATATTTATGCTGGTATTTTAACCAGGTACTTTTGTCTAAATTACCTGTGGAGCCTCCAAGATTAACACTGATACCTAATCCTCTCTTACCTTTTTTTGT
>JBDTEF010000078.1:0-10580 GCA_039922615.1 Ginsengibacter sp. | reverse complement strand
AAAAACCAGGATGGCGCATGGATAGGAAATGTAAATGCCGGACTTCAGTTTTCTCTTCGTGACCAAAATTATGTACGGCCGCTAAATACTAATTTTTATTTACAAAAGCCTTTACTGTTGCCACTTTCATGGGGCAATGAAGGTAAAGGTGGCATTCATATTTCTAAAAATAAAAATGGAATTGATGTCAATAATTTTAGCGGGGAAAGGATGATGAAAAAGGGAGAAATTCTATATTATAATTTCACTTTATTAATTACACCTTTTCATGCCCTTAATACAGATTTTCAATGGGAAAATCGCTTTTTTCATTCCTACAAACCAATAGATTCCATTAAAGCTACAGGCGCTACTTTGATCAATATTCATCATGGAAATGAAATTAATCCCTGGATCAATTACCCTTTTATTGAATGGAAGAAAATGAAAGCCTATATTGATTCTGCACACCAGGCCGGGTTAAAAGTGAAAATATATAATACCGTTCGGGAATTATCCAATCATGCATATGAAACTTTTGCTTTGAAGAGTTTAGGTAATGAAATATATTCTCCCGGCAAAGGAGGCGGTTATAGCTGGTTGCAAGAGCATCTCGATAGCAATTATATCGCTGCATGGTTTGTGCCTGAATGGAAGGATGCAGCTATTATAAATAGTGGCATGAACAGGTGGCATAATTATTATGTGGAAGGCATGAACTGGCTCGTGCAGCATGTAGGCATCGATGGAATTTATCTTGATGATGTCGCGTTTGATAGAGTCACGATGAAGCGAATAAAAAGAGTATTGACAATGAATGGCCATCCCGGAATAATTGATCTACATTCGGCCAATCAATATAACAAAAGTGATGGCTTTAATAATAGCGCTAATTTGTATATGGAGCATTTTCCTTACCTAAACAGGTTGTGGTTCGGTGAATATTTTGACTATGAAAAAAATGATCCAGCTTTCTTTCTCACAGAAGTGAGCGGAATTCCTTTTGGCTTAATGGGAGAGATGTTGCAGGATGGCGGCAATCCTTACCGCGGAATGATTTATGGTATGACGAACAGGATGCCCTGGAGCGATAATGCAGACCCACGGCCACTTTGGAAAGTATGGGATGATTTTGGATTAAAAGGATCACAAATGATCGGTTACTGGGTTGATGATAACCCGGTAAAGATTACAAACACTAAAAATGTTATTGCCACGGTTTATAAAAAATCAGGGAAAGCGCTTGTTTCCATTGCCAGTTGGGAGAATAATGATATAGATATTGATCTTGCTATTGATTGGAAAAGATTGGGTATTGACCCGGCAAAAGCAAAAATCACGGCGCCGGAAATTAAAAATTTCCAACAGGCAAGAACATTTAAGCCTGGAGAAAAAATTCCTGTGCAAAAAGGAAAAGGGTGGTTGTTGGTTGTAGGTGATTAAGTTTTTTAAAATGGATTTAATCTTCTTATATGACGAATGAATAGTCCCTCCACATTTGGCCGATTCCTGAATTTGCAAAAACGAATAAGGTTTGGTTGAGAGCTTGAAATATAAAGTACATCTGAATAAAACCTTGTTGGTTTTTGGGCGTAGAGTCCTTCCGGATGTAGAAAAAAAATGTTCTCAGTTTGGGACTACTGGCGAAAATGATAAACCAAAATTGGAGCGCACCTGTAAATTTCTTGCAAGTAATAATTATTAATTGAATCTCATCTGTAAGAACTAAGAGATTAAATTCTTTTCCTTCACCACCATAACTTTCACCACGTTTTATAATTACTAATTACACATACTTGTTGGTAAAGGTTGGTTTTATTACTTTTAGAATGATCTATTGAATAAAATAATAAAAATGAAACTAACCATTCTGCTTTTAACCTTTGTATTATCATTCACTTTCCAAAAGTCCTATACCCAAAAACCTGCTGAAAATATTATCATCATAACTACAGACGGCTTGAGGTGGCAGGAAGTTTTTGAAGGGATGGATTCTTCTATTGCCAATAATAAAAAATACAATGAGGGAGATAGTGCTTACATTTTTACAAGATATGGGGCATCGGATGGCATTGAAAGAAGAAAGAAATTACTACCTTTTTTATGGAATTATGTATCTGTAAATGGCCAGGTTTATGGCAATAAAATCCAGGGAGAAAAGGTGCAGGTATCAAATCCCTATTGGTTTTCCTATCCGGGATATAGCGAAATATTTTGCGGCTTTGTAGATTCACTAATCAATTCGAACAGTTATAAACCCAATCCAAATATGAACGTGTTGGAATTCATTAACCAACAACCAAATTATAAAAACCGGGTTGCCGCCTTTGGTGCCTGGGAGGCTTTTGACAGGATATTAAATGAAAAGCGAAGTGGAATTCCGGTATTTTCTGCTTTTGATACTGTTGGCGGAAAAAATCCAAATGAGAAAGAGCAGTTGATTAACGCAATGTTGAAAGATTCTTACAAACCTTACGATATGGGAGAATGCCTCGATGTATTCACCCATTATGCAGCTATGGAATATTTGAATAAAAACAAGCCAAAGGTTTTATATATCTCCTATGGGGAAACAGACGAATGGGCACATTCCGGGCAATATAAAAGTTACCTGGAAGCTGCACACCAGTTTGATGCATGGGTAAAGGATATTTGGAATTATTTGCAAAATGATCCACAATACAAAAACAATACTTCTCTGTTTATAACTACCGACCACGGCCGTGGTGATAGGAATGATTGGACCGATCATGGTAGTGATGTGGCTGGAGCCAATGATATTTGGTTCGCGATGTTGGGGCCGCAAATTTCAACACTGAAAGAAAAGAAAATAGAAGGTACAATTTATCAAAAACAATTCGCACAAACTATTGCCTCGTTATTGGGTTTACAATTTATCGCTGGTCATCCTGTTGCGGAAGCTTTGCCGATTGATTTTTTCCGGGTTGTCCCAAAAAACAAATGATTTTTATTTTCGCTCTACCTTTGCGAAGTTTTAAAATTTGATTTACAATGAATCCGGAACTATACAGGCCATTTGACGATTTTCAATTTGAAGGAGAAAAGTGTTTTTTATCGGGCAAAAACGCTGAATGTAAAATTTCCGTTTTCCCTGGATGGCTAATGAATAGGTATGATCTGCATGAAAAAACCATAGTCATGCTCGCAGAGAATGCTGTAAAATACCAGGACCTGAAATTACCTTGCAGCAATATGGCGGCTGAACATTCTATTGATCCTTTGGAAAAGGAAATAGAAATCGCATTTAACGCTGGATATCAATCGGTAAAAAAATTAACGAAGAAAACATTATTCCAATGGATAGGAAAATTAGTTTATGGCGTTTTATATAATGATATTGTTTTTGGCATAAAACAGCAAAGTGCGAAAGGGAAGCAATTCAGTTTATCTCCACTGCTAACCAAAAAAATAAGCAACTTACATTCTATGTTGCAATCCATGTTGATGCCAATGGATTTCCAGGAAGTGCCATGGAGCATAGAGGTGGTTAAATTGAATTATTCAAAGGATATTTTTAATTATAAAGATGAAACGAAAAACCTCAATTTTTCGTTAGGAATGAATGGTTTTGGTATCATTGCCTGTTTACAGGACAATGGAGAAAACAGCCGTCTTCACGAAAACCTTATGCAGCAAATAGGTGATACTGCCTTACATCCTATTCAATTTGAGGAACTCTGGAGCCGGTTTTTGTATTCTAACTATTTACTATACAATTCATCTGAATATAGTTATACTTTATCCAATGGTGAAATTATTGTTGCGCCAATAAAAGCTGAATGGAAACACGAAAACCTTTTTGGTAAGTGGGATGATAAAATGTTTGCCCAGGTATTGGCCAATTACTGGAAGCCATGGGGACTTACGATGAAAGATATTTTTAGTTTTCCAAATCCGCCAATCAGTTATTTGATTGATGAATACACCAATACTTTTATTTTACCCGGTAGCATTGAGCAACCATTCTGAGCATTAAAGCTTTTCCTGGGAGGGATAGTAGTTTCAATGAAAATAAAAATTTAAGAGCTATTTCATTATACCTTTTTTAAATGTTAACCCTAATTTTATAGGAGGAATAATCATTAAAATCAATCCCCGTCGTAATAAAGGCTATGTTTCAAATTTGAATACAATTATTTCCTTTTTACCTTATCTTTGCGGCTTAAAATTTTAAAATCTTGGATACAAAGTTTTCAAAGGAAACTTATTTATACTGGTACGAATTGATGCTACTACTCCGTCGCTTTGAAGAAAAAGCCGGTCAGATGTACGGAATGCAAAAAATTCGGGGATTTTGCCATTTATATATAGGTCAGGAAGCCATCGCTGCAGGTTGTATGACAGCTACTAATCCCGATGATATTTTTATTACCGCTTATCGCGATCATGCATTAGCAATTGCCAAAGGTGTTTCTGCTAAATCATGTATGGCCGAATTGTATGCAAAAGCTACAGGTTGTAGTAAAGGCAAGGGTGGCAGTATGCACTTTTTCGGTGTCAAAGAAAAATTCTTTGGTGGACATGGAATCGTAGGTGCACAAATTGGTACCGGCGCCGGACTTGCATTTGCAGAGCAATATAAGGGAACAGAAAATGTTGTTTTGTGCTTTTTTGGCGATGGAGCTGCAAGGCAGGGAATGTTGCACGAGACCTTTAACATGGCCATGTTGTGGAAATTACCTGTCGTTTTTATTTGCGAAAATAATAATTACGCAATGGGGACTTCTGTCAAACGCACGTCGAATGTCCTTGATATTTATAAATTGGCTGACGCTTACGAAATGCCTTCTGATCAATTGGATGGCATGTCTCCTGAAAATGTCCATGATTCAGTTTCCCGCGCTGTAAAAAGAGCGAGAGAAAATGGCGGACCTACGTTGTTGGAGATAAAAACTTATCGTTATAAAGGTCATAGCATGAGTGATCCTGCTAAATACAGAACGAAGGAAGAGATGGAGGAATATAAATTACAAGATCCCATTGAGACAACTTTGGTAAAACTGAAAGATCAATTTGGTATTAGCGACGAAGAAATTGAAAAGATCAGTGACCGCGTTAAACAGGAAGTTGAAGAAGCAGTAAAGTTTGCCGAAGAGAGTCCGCTTCCTGACGACGACGAAGTGTACAAAGATATTTATGCCCAGGAGGATTATCCTTTTATTGTGGACTAATAGAAACCGGGAAACAACGAATATTTATTAATAACAATCAAAAATTCTTTATTCTAAAGAATTACAAATCAAAATGAATGGCTGAGAAAAAAGTACACCACACTGAATTAACTCCTGTAGATAAGGCGCGTAATTTTTGGGATCGTTCCGGTAAAACAGTAATATACATAGCAACTACAGTAATAGTTCTTGTTGCAGCATATGTAATCTATAAATACATGTTCCAGATTCCCAAAGAAGAAAAAAGTAATGAAGTAGTTTTTGTTACACAGAAATATTTTGAGGATTTTACCAATGCTACTGATTCCTCGAAAGCCTTGATCGCTGCAAAAGTGTTGAATGGCGATGGTACTAATCCTGGAGCACTTAAAATTATTAATAATTATTCCGGGACTGATGCTGCCAACCTTTGCACCTATTATGCAGGAGCTTGTTATTTGTACCTCGGTCAGTTTGATAAATCGATTAAATTTTTAAATAATTTTGATGCCAACGGTGCTTCGCAAATTGAAAGCCGTGCCTTAGGAATGCTTGGAGATGCAAGTGCAGAACTTAACAAAAATGATGAAGCATTTGATTATTATAAAAAGGCAGCTAATGTAAATGCCAAAGATGATTATACTTCATCAGAATTTTTATTCAGAGCTGCACTTTTTGCCCAGGCAACGGGTAAAACAAAAGATGCCATTAGTTTATTTAAAAAGATAAAATCTGATTATCCAATGACAGAGAAAGCTGCCAATGTAGATAGATATCTGGCTAAACTGGGCGATTTTTCAGAATAAATTATTATCAGATGTCAGATACAAATGATCTTAGCAATATTAATACAGGCATTCTCCCAAAGGATGCCTTAGTTGTAATTATACATACGCAATGGAATCATTTAATTGTAGATAAATTACTCCAGGGCTGCGTTACTACACTTCGTAAATACGGCATGCAGAACTACAAAATAATTACGGTACCGGGTGCATTTGAGCTTCCTTTTGGGATTAAAACTTTTTGGGAATCCTATCATAATAAATTTGAAAAACCCGTGGCATTTATTGCCTTGGGTTGTGTTCTAAGAGGTGACACACCTCACTTTGATTATGTCTGCAAAGCTGTTACGGATGGTATTATGCATTTAAACCTTACGCTTCCCGTACCGTCCATTTTTGGGATTCTGACAGTTGATAATCAACAACAAGCTGATGATCGTACAGGTGGTGTGCACGGAAATAAAGGTGAAGACGCTGCACTTTCTGCTTTGAAGATGATCGAATTGAAATATGTGATTGGTTAAGTATTGTTTGGTATTCTTGTTTGTACCGGTTTCAAAATTCTATCCATGAAAGTCCAGTTATTTATTCCTTGTTTTGTTGATCAGTTATATCCTGACACGGCTTTTAATATGGCAAAAGTTTTGGAAAAAGCCTGCTGTGATGTTGCCTATAATACGAACCAAACTTGTTGTGGTCAGCCCGCTTTTAACGCAGGTTTTGTAAGTGAGGCAAAATCGGTGGCAGCAAAATTTATTAAAGATTTCGACAATGCAGACTATGTGGTTGCTCCTTCTGCATCCTGCGTAGGTTTTGTCAGAAATTATTACAACCAGTTATTTGATAATTCTTCTCAACACAACCTGGTAAAAAGCCTTGTGAACAGGACTTTTGAATTTACCGAATTCCTTACCGACGTTTTAAAAATTGAAAATTTTGGCGCAGAGTTAAAAGTAAAAGCAACTTACCATGATAGTTGCGCAGGTTTAAGAGAATGTAAAATAAAGGAAGGTCCCCGCAATTTATTAAAGAAAGTGAAAGGGTTAGAATTAATTGAAATGGACAGTACAGAGACCTGTTGTGGATTTGGTGGCACTTTCGCCGTTAAATTTGATTCTATATCCAATGCAATGGCTGATCAAAAGATTGTACATGCCTTCGATACTGGTGCTACTCATATTATTTCTACTGATTTAAGTTGCCTGATGCACCTGCAGGGAATTATTGACAAAAAAGGCATGTCATTGACCACCATGCATATAGCTGATGTACTGGCTAGTGGATGGGAAGAATAGTGCTGAAATAGTAAATCCAATTGATTTAGTTACTACTAACCATTTCGAAAAGATTAGTTTATTATTAAGCCTTCAAAGTTTAAAACCCTCGCTTATATTCCATGATTCCAAAATAAAGAAAGTCGTTTTGATCGTTGTTGAGGAATGACAAATCAACAAACTTACTTTTATTTGCTAATTTTTTAAGGATATATTAAGGTGAAAATTATATTGAATGTTCATTCTTATAAGCTTTTTTCATGTTTAAATCGATTGTTAAAATGATTGTAACATTCTAAACTTTCTTACCTAAATTTCCACAAGTTATATATCGTAGATATAATTCTACAATTTTCAAATTGTTGATTTCCAGTGTGTATTTACTCTTTCTTTATTATCCCCTAAATATTGACCAAAAGAAAAACCCTTTCTGATTTAGAAAGGGATTTTAATCAATTGGTCAGTCTTACCTGAGATTGTATATGTTGATTTTAAATAAGGATTATTTTTCCAACGATCCTTTTGCAATGGCCATGGCCTTCTTAGATGGAAGGTATATTTGGAAACCCAGGTTTAAACCTATGCCACTTGAATATGCCTGGCTACCAAAACCTACTGTACCGTTATACTTTACCAATGTTTCCAGGCCAATATTTGGTGTAATAAAATAGGCATAACCGGGACCAATACCTAAACCCAGGCCATTGGTAGTAGTTTTGTCCCCATTTGGACCATAATTTAAACCTGAAATACCCACATTTCCTTCAAAAAATAAGCGACCATGTTTTAAAAGGTCAACGTTTGAACCGTTAAGGTAATAACGACCCAAAGCACCTACTCCGTAATTGGTAGTGGTTCCGGAACCTTTTGCTGTTTCCAAACCGAGATCTACATAACCACCAATTGCTACATTATCCTGGATGAAGAAAGCAGCTTTCGGATGTAGATTAACACTAAACTGACCTCCGCCTCCGAAATTTAATTTGAGATTTGCTAAATCAGCACCAACCAAAACATTTCCTTTTTGAATCTGGGCAAATGAATTTGTGGTAAAAAATGCTAGTGCAATGAATAGCATCGGAATAATTTTTTTCATAATAGTTTTTTTTCTTAATGGTGAAATATTTATGCCAGATTTTAAATGGATTATAATAGGATGAGTTCCTAATTGGGATAAGATAATTATATTGCACAGTCATTGCTATCGAATAGTAAAAATCATGATGAATTGGATCAATAATTTAAAGCAAACAAAGCTGGTAAAATCGATTGTTTATTTTATAATCGGTGTAGTAAGCTATCCTGGTATTGCCATCGTGAATAAGGTACATATTTCAGGCACAGAACATTTAAAAAGTTTGCCTAAAAGGAATGTCTTATTCGTAAGTAACCACCAGACTTATTTTGCTGATGTAGTTGTATTTATCCATATTTTTTGTGCAGTAAAATGGCGCCAGATAAATAAGCTCGGGCTACCATTTTATTTATTGAATCCTTTCACCAGGGTGTATTACGTGGCTGCTGCCGAAACCATGAAAGATAGCTGGCTTACGCGCTTATTTGCCTGGGGTGGCGCTATTACAGTAAAGCGTACCTGGCGGGCAGAAGGGAAGGAAGTAAAAAGGGGACTTGATGTTGGCGATACAAGAAAGATTGAGAAAGCATTAGATAATAATTGGGTCATCACTTTTCCGCAGGGCACCACCAAACCTTTTGCGCCCGGAAGAAAGGGAACCGCCTTTATTATTAAACATCATAAGCCAATAGTAGTTCCTGTTGTCATTAATGGATTCTGGAGAGCATTTAATAAAAAAGGCCTTCAATTCAAGAAAAAAGGATCCATCTTATCTGTTCAATTTAAAGAGCCCCTTGCACTCACGTATGAAGAAAGTGTGGAGGTAATTTTAGAAAAAGTGATGGATGCCATAGAACAGAGCAAAAAGTTTATGCTTAAGGGAAAGCATCATATCATGAATAGCCTCGACAAATAATAATAATCAACAATGCAAGGTCTCTTCTCCGGCCATTATTCGATGTGATCACAACAATTATTTGAATTTTCGAGACTAAACTAAAAAACAAAAGAATAAAAAGCCGAAGAAAAAGCAAAGTGTCAAATTATAAGAAATGAGATACAAGAGAAATTGCCTTACAACTTAATAGCCATCACTATAATGAATTTAATAGAAGTAACTGAAAACCGAAACGTCACCGGAGATATAAAAATGAATGCAGCTTATAGTCAATTTCGCCATCTATTGGAAGAATTAAATAAAAAGGAATTAACACCCCCAATTATTGAAACGATTAACCAGGATGTTTTAGCATTAAATGCTACACAACTTATTGGAAATAACTTAAAAAAGTTTGTCCGGAAGAAACAATTGAAAATAGTTAGCCTAGTTGAAAAAGAACTTAAAATTGTACCTAAAAACCATTACCGGAATATGTGGTTAGCGCTTGGAATGTCTGCTTTTGGAATACCGATTGGGATAGCTTTTGGTATAAGTATAGGTAACATTGCCCTCCTTGGCGTAGGTTTACCTATTGGGTTGGCTATAGGAATGGGAGTAGGTTCAAAAATGGACAAAAAAGCATTTGAAGAAGGAAGACAATTAGATATTGAGCTCAAATAAAGAATCCTATAGAAATACCAGAAATCAATATTAACTTCTAACTTCTTACATCTCCCATCTAACAACTCACATCTCACATCTTACATTTAACATCCAACATCTCCCCACCAGTTTCTATCTATTTACTTTATCCAAAAACAGCGCTTTTAATTCTGAGGCCTCTTCAGCTTTCATTTTGCCACCCAAAATCAATCTTAGCTGACGGCGGCGTAGTGCACCTTTAAACAATTCTAATTCTACCTCAGAATGCGGAACTAATTCCGGCACCAGTCGTGGTTTACCATTGGGATCAAGTGCTACGAAAGTATAATAAGCCTCATTACTTTTGTATTTGTATTGCTGTATAATATCTTCACCCCATACGGTCAGGTGAACTTCCATACTTGTATTGAAGGCGCGCGTAACCTTTGCTTCTATATGTACCACATTTCCCAGTTTGATTGGGTTAGTAAAAGAGATGTTATCAACGGATGCAGTTACTACGGATGTGTTGCAATGCCTGGATGCTGAAAGTGCAGCTGCAATATCCATCCAGTACATTAGCCTGCCACCCATGAGATTGGTAAAAGTGTTTGTATCGTTAGGTAGTACCAATTCTGTCATTATCGTCAGGCTATCAACCGCGTTTTTCGAGATCATTTTTTAAAAATTTTGGCAAAGATAAGGCTGTGTAATAATTAATTGAGAAGAATGAGCTTCGGGCTTTGAGCTATGAGCTATGAGGTTTGGGATTTT
>JBDTEF010000077.1:0-11910 GCA_039922615.1 Ginsengibacter sp. | reverse complement strand
AGATGCAAAGTTTTATAATACAGCATTTCCTCAAATGATAGTTGATAAAATTGAACCAAATGAGAAAATTGAAATAATAGGTATGTCTGAAAAACCATTTATTTTAAATATACCCTTCCAAAAAATAGTTATGAAGGTTTCTCTTGGTGAACGAGAAAAAGAATGGCAAATGTATATTGAACAGATAGGAATAGAAGTTGATAAAAATATTGCTTTTATTACATATAGATACCCTATTAACTATACCTTAGTTCCCTTTGAATTAAGAAAGTGCGAAATTTCTGATTAATAAAAAATAAAAATATGCCTAGTGCTGTTATAAATGTTTTACACATAATGCTTGGCTGTGATATACATCAGGAATTGACTCCACCGGGAGCCCCGCCCATACCTGTACCAGTACCAATTCCTCATATAGCAACAGCTCCATTAGGAAACGTACCTGGCATGTTAGCCGGAACAGTTAAATGTACGTTGGGAAATCCCACAAATGACGGTATTGCAGGAAAATTAGTATTCGTTAATTTTGTTAAAATGCCAATTGTAATACAAGGGTCGGACATTGGTCCGGTAATACCTCATATACCACTAGGACCTTGTAATCCTTTACCATTATTACCACTAATTATAATAGGCAGTGGTTCTACCTCTGAATTTTTTGCTTTTTCTGTTAAAGCTAATAATAAACCAGTAGCTATAGCAACAGTTGTAATAATTGGTGCAAATTTAAATTGTGCATTTCCATGTGCAATGCCAAGTTATGTATTTGCTCCATCTTTAGTATTTACAGGGACTAGAATTGGTGATTTTATAGCAGGATTAGCAGGTATGGCTATGGATGTAGCATTATCTGCTATTCTTAATGCAGTATTTAATGGAATTGGAATGAAGGGAGATGGTGGCTTATTCGGGAAAAGCGGATTAATGGCAAAGAGGTTATGTCCTACTATATTGAAAAAGATTTTAAATAGTGGTGTCGCACAAAGTCCTTTTTTTCAACCCTTATTAGGGGCTTTTGCAGGCGTTGGCTCCCCAATAGGGTATTCAAACTCTAAAACAACAGCTATAGGTCATTATTATGGAGATGCAAAAACATCTGTAGCCACTGGAATTGCAAACTATTTTAATCCACCGCCCAATAGTTCAATTTAAAAACTTCAATTATAAAGATAATTTATGTCAAAAATTATTTATTTAATTATTTTTTTATCGGGTCTCCTGTTTTTTTTCGTGGGAATCAAAATTTTGTATGATCTAATAATTTTTACAAAACAGGCAACTAAAACCATTGGTACTGTTACTCAAATCAAAACGTCAACAGGTAGAAATAATGTAATAACCTATAGCCCTGTTATAGAATTTGAAGACAAGCTTTCCAATAAACATTCCTATGATGTAGCAGAATATTATTCATATATAAAATTTTCAATAGGAGAAAAAGTTAAAATTTTATATAATGAAAATGATTTTCACAAAGTAAAAATTGATTCTTTTTTTAGAATTTATTTAATTCCAATAGTATTGTTTTTATTGGCAATATTTGGAGTGATCGTTGGACTCAAATTTTTTGTAAAATAATATTTTAGAAATGAATAAATTTCACGCTATACAAGTATCTGGAAATAACGCCAAATTAAAACCTGTTTTAGCTGTAATTGTTAAACAAACCTATATTATAGAAAAGGATGGCAAATGCACTCTGGCAGAAGAACAAATGCCGCTGGTAGAGGAGGTGGGAATGTATCCTCATAACAATTCATTACTTGAGGCCGACTTAGACTTATATGTACAAAAAATTTATACCGATATCGTTGTAAAAGGATCTGCGAAAAATTATGATAATGCTCCCAAATTTTTAGCCGAAATAATTGCAGGTAAAACAAGGCATACCATTGCAGTGCAAGGCAATCAAAAAGTATATTTAGATGATAGAAATAAAATACAATTTAGCGAAATTGAAAAGGTAGAAAAAGTACCATTACGATATGACTTTGCCTATGGAGGTAAAGATACAGAAGCTGAAAAGCAAATGCAGATGCCACCGGCAGACATTTTAATCTCATTTCCGGATATAGATTTGTATGCAGATAGTCCTTTTCGCTATCCACGTAATCCGGAAGGAAAAGGTTATTTAGTCGAAAAATCCAGGGCAATGATTGAGCAATTAGAAATACCCAATTTGCAGGATCCCGGCCATTTATTAACACCGGAAAATATTTTAGTTGGTGACTATAATAGATGGATTGAAATGCCCATTCCTTATGCGACTGATTGGGTAAATCCGACATGGGTGCCGCGGATTATTTATACAGCGCTGGTAGAATATCCTCATCCAAGAGCAGCTGGAATCAAAGAGATAGAAAAAAGGTGGGTAGCATCAGATCTTTATGAGAAAAAAAATCCGGCTAAAGATTTCAATTACAGATTTTTTAATGGTGGCCATTATGCTTTGCAAACCCCATTGGATAATCTTGTAAGGGAGTGTACGCTTATAAATATTCATCCTGTAAATAAAATTTTTACCATAAAGTTGCCTGATATTAAGCCGAAAATATGGGTAGACGGCAGAAAGGGTACTTTAAAAGGAACAATACCGGTAATCCACAGCATTATTATTGAACCTGATGAAAACCGCTTAAGTATTGTATGGTGTGGCAGCGCCCCCGCCCTGCGCCCCTATTTTCATGAAGAATTAAAAAAAATGCCATTTAAAGTTGAATGGTAAAGCACAAGATATTTTACTATTGAAATTGATAAAATAATATGGGATTACAAAATTTTGATAAGATATTAACCTGGAGTGATTTTCCAAATCAGGTTGCGCCGGGAAAGCCTGAAGATGCCTCTATCAGCGTAATATGGCGGCTGGATGCAAATCAGTATGAAAGAAAGGGCAATGCAATTGTAATTGGAACTTATTCTGTTGAGATTGTACTAGTCGATCGTTTTTGCGCCGTAGTAAAAGCGGTTGCAAATGGAGATAAGGCTGTGGCAGATGCCTTGCTCAAACATGAACAGGGGCATTATGATATTATTGCTTTGGGAGCCAGGGAATTCTATAAAAAACTTATGGGTCTTTCCGCACCTACAGAAAATGAACTAGACCAGAAACGTGAAAAAATAGATGCAGAGTTGACTAAAAAAGCAGATGAAGTCGATGAACGCTATGATAAGGTTACCGAACATAGCAAAAATGCTGCTGTGCAGGCAATATGGAACAAAAAAATAGATGCAGCAAAAAAGAATCCGAATGGAACGGTGGCTGACCTGCTCTGATTTTAATATATTACCTTGTTTTAAAGATAAGTACTTAGCCCCAAAGTAGAATTGAACTCATGTTCCTTATCCACAAGCCGAGTCGTTTTATCTATATCAAATAATTCAAAGTTTGTGGTAATGTCAATATGTGCCGGCAACAAATAATCACAAAGCAATTCTTTTATTTTGCTGTTTACCGTACCCGGCATAAACTTCCTTAATTGATCGTTAGTTATAGGACCTATAGTAATGATTATCTCATCTTCGCCCCCATAATAAATTTCGTTGCCTGTTGTCAAATTGATACCTAAATAGCTATTACTCAAACAGGAAAATAATGGCGACGCAGTTCTTAATGGCGCCTGCCGTTGGCAGGATATTTTTACCGGGATTGAAAATATTAATTCAAATATGGTAACTGCTGTTAAGCGATCATCTCTGATATTATGGATTAGTGGCAGTACCTGCAGGAAAATATTTGATTGATTGGTATCCAGGTATTTAAAGATTTCCCAATGGTCTTTAAAAATATTCAATAATTCATCGTGCTCTGCTCCCTTATCCAGCCGGCTCTCGTACTGTGCCATCTGAATCCGAAGGTGATTAATGGCAGCCTCAAAAGGTAAAAAAAACCGTCTTGCATTGATTTCTTCTACGCGGTGTTTTTTAATACTATTGATGATTTCTTTTTGAGTGGTAGCGGATTTAGGCAAAGAAGGAGAATGAAATAATCCCTGCGGAAGCATGTCATATATTCCCTCCTTGTGGACAGTTATATGCGTATATGCCTTGTTGTTATGGTCTGATATTTCTTCAGAGATCTCATCCACATCTTTACTAAAAGATCGCTTTAGAGATCCAAGCAATATGAAAATTATTTCTTCTGCAGAGACACCATTCTCAACAATTTCAGCAGCAATTACTTCTGCCTTGAAATCAGTTTCAATAATATCAATAAAGGTATTTGAATGCCCGGATAATATCATCTCTTTTTACTTGATATTCTTATTGGTTAAATTATTTTTAATTTACTCTACTTCTTATTTTATTTTTTGATAAATACCTCGTTTTTTCCTTTTCTAAATGCACTCATTGATACTATTATTTTCTTAGAAAAATTCTATAATGATTGCTCATGCCTGAACGACTTTGCAATTTTGATTTCAGTTGATCAAATAATACCTGCCAACCTTCTTTATCTAATTTTTCTGCAGACGATGGAGTAATTGTAATATCGATTGTGCGCATAAAACCTTGCTGAGGGTGTGGTGACATATCAAAACCATTATCTATCGATATATTACTGATCCGGCTGCCCAATTCATAAAAACATAAATTGCGGATATCTTGTTTTGTCACTATCCTGTTTCGTGTCATTAATCCGTACTTGAATGCATTTACTCGTTCTTCAGGCTTCAGGTTATTTTTACCTCCGGATGTGGTGGTCAGCAGAAGCAATGATTCTGATTTTACCCTAACGCCATTGTACTCATTGAGTCTTGTACCGGATCTCAGGCCATTTGGCAATTCTGCAAGCGTCGTCCAATATTCAGCATAGATCATTTTATTTCCATCATAAGGCTTTGCAATTATATAATGCGGTATCTCCGAAACTCTATTCGCTACTGCCTTTGTTTTTTGTTCCATTAACGCAATCCTTTGATCCATTTCCCGAAGAGTGGAGGCAATGAAATCATTACCGTAAGCTGAAAATGCAGCAGATTCACTACGCAATAATTCTAATAAATAACTGATAAATTCTTTGGCATTCCTTCCATCAAAACGTTCTATTCCCCCCTTACGAATTGTGTAAGTTCCTGTTTCTTCTTCTTCCATTTTTCTGAAAGGGGTGGCTGTGAATTGATGACTTTCATCAGAAAGAGACCTTACTGAAAGGAATTGTTCCAGGCCAGTGGTTTTTAATGGAATGATATTACTACCTCCCTTTAAACGGTATTTCAGATCAATCAGTTGACGGTTCATTATCGGAAAACTGTTGGTATAAACAAATACTTCATCCAATGATCCTTGCGGCAAGGCAGCAGGAAAAACAACTTTTAACCAAAGTAATTTTGTGGTTATTTTTTTTAAATCCTGCTCTTTAAAAATATTTTGAAATGATGATGGATATGCTACCTTAAGGCCCTGAAATTTTTTGAACCTGCTATCATCCACTGCAATAAACTTTCGTTCATAATAATTCTTAATATCCTGCTCCAGTAATGATAAGGTTTCCCTGTCAAGAACTGATTTTCGCTGGTTTAAATCATTTCCTTGCTTTTCTTCATATGGCACTCCTTCTTTTGTATTGACTTCCTCATCATTGATATACCATTTACTTAACGGCAAGAGTTGGTAGTTCAAATTAGATAATTCATGCTCAAGATTTTTCCAATCGAAATAAAAAAACAACTTGTTAATATCATTTATAGTGTCATCAATGGTTAATCCGATCCAAATCACATTATTTTCAATACGATGCCCATTGACTGTCTGCGCAACAATTTGTTTATTGAATGATGCATCATAAGCAAATAAACTACTTCCGGAAAAGGTATAAGAAATCTCTGCATTAAAAAGTCTTACTTTATCGACAGCCGTAAAAAATACATCAATACTTTTATCAAGCGTTTCATCCTGTTTAGATGAGATTTTCTTTTGCGTATAAAATTGGTTAGTTTCTTTAAGTACTTCTTCCGCTTCAACAGGTGCAGCATGAAGAATTGCATGCGCAGGATGTGGACAAATTAAAAATTCGGGAGCAAGCATGTTGGCTATTTTTTCCAGCAGTCTTACCTCTGTATCTTTTATATCGTTCCCGAGATTAAATAATTCATTCGATAAAGCCTCCAAAATAAGCTTTACAATAGGGTCTAAATCTTCGGCATTCTTAATACTCCAATAATTCAAAGCGTGCTTCAGCATCCGGTTTCGGATCACTTCTTTGGAACTATTTATTTCTAATAACATAAATTCTTTTTTATTAATCTATAGAAAGCGGACTAAGGAACAAACTATTGGTGAATGAAAATGATTCACCCGTTTTCTTGATAATTCCACCAAGATGTATCGTCACTCTTTTTTTTATTTCCGCATAGGGTTTTGATGAATAATGTTTTTCAACTTCAGAAATAGCAACTGTCAACTGCACATCTGTTAAGCGGTTTTCATATGTGGTAATAGATTTTAGCAAGGATTGCCTTAACTTTTCCTCCCATAAATTTTCACTTACAATTAGCTCAAAATCAAGATCCCAAATTTCACAGCCAAAGCTTTGGTCACTTCTGTGCTCACCAAACCTGGTCATAATGATCAGCTCAAGATTCTTTTTAAGAGATTCTGCCAAATTGCAAGTGGGCATTTCATTTCCCTCTAACGCTGTTGCTAATTGAAGAGGTGTTTTATAATAGATTAAACTCATAACGGGCAACAAGTTACATAATTACTATACACAAATGAATGTCAAATAATATTTTATATTTCTGGCAATGTTTCCCCTCCCACTATTTTTACGACTATTTATTTGTAAACAAAGAAATGGCAGAAAATAAACTTTTAGCAGAAAAAATTAATACAATTTTAAACCATTGTATTTTGGCTTCACTAAAAAAATTCTTGCAAATGTTATAAAAATATTTACACAAAAGCCATGTTAGATATCAAAATTTAGGTTACATATTTTTTTTGTTTTAATTATAATAATTTTTTATGTACATTGTATTCCGTTTTATTTAATACGTAGTAAACACTTCGAATGTCAACACTTTCCTTGAATGAATCATCAAAAGCGGCTATAGAAATAGCACAGTCCCTGGCAAAAGAATATCACAATGAATATTTTTATCCGGCACATCTCCTTCGTAGTCTTCTACACAAAGATGTAGGATTAAGAAGTTTTTTGGATTCCATAGGGAAGGATTCTGCTTACATCATGGAATGGGCAGAAGTACGGATGGATGAATATCCGAAAGTAGCCCAGGCGAAAGACAAAATTACCGGCGACGAAGGTGTAAAGAATATTTTTGAAGAAGCGGATAATGTCAGAATAAAACTAGGCCTGGACCAGGTTTCGCCCATCTGTATACTCTGTGCCATTGCAAAACCGGGAATTGGATTTACAAATGAGCAATTAAAAACATTTCCCGTAAAAGAGAAAGAAATTCTAGAGATTTATTTTAAGGAAGATGGCATTCAAAATGCAGTCGCGCAGGCAGATACAAACGAAAAACAAGCAGCCGGCGCTCTTTATAAATATTGTGTGGAACGAACGGCACTCGCCAGGGAGAAAAAAACTGATCCCATAATCGGCAGAGATAAAGAGACCAGGATGATGATGGAAATTCTTTGCAGAAGAACAAAACCAAACGTGATTGTAATCGGAGAAGCGGGAGTAGGTAAAACGGCATTGATAGATGGACTTGCGTTAGATATTGTAAATAAAAAAGTACCTGCACAGTTAGCAGATTCACTGCTTTTTGAACTTGACCTGGGCGCATTAATTGCGGGCGCCTCTTACAAAGGTGAGATAGAAGACAGGTTAAAAAATATTATTAAAGAGGTAAAGCAATTTCAAAAGGCCATCATATTTATTGATGAAATACATATCCTGCTTGACAACAAAGGATCTATGGGAGGAGGAGCAGCCAATCTTTTAAAGCCTGAGCTGGCACGCGGCGAGATTACGGTAATCGGCGCAACGACCAATGATGAATATAGAAAAATAATTGAACCCGACCAGGCTTTTACACGCAGGTTTGAAGTATTATCAGTAGGAGAACCGGATGAATCCACAGCATTAAAAATGGTAGATTGCCTGGCACCTAAATTTGAAGATCATCATAAACTCAAAATTGATAAGGATGCCATCAAAGAATGTGTTCGCTTATCAAAAAGATATATTAAAGACAGGAGATTACCTGACGCTGCCATAGATTTGCTGGATAGAACAATGGCCGCTATTAAACTGATGGTGGATACAAATAAGGAGGAACTTAAAGATTTACGGGCCAACCTGGAAAATTTATCGGCAAATGACTCACTTTCTGAAACTGAATTGTTTAATGAATATAAATGGCTGAACAACTTATTTAATAGTAAAATAAGCCCGGTACTTTTAGGAAAATTAGAAGATACTTCACAGACAGATAAATTTGAAACTGTAGCTGAATTCGACAATTACCTGAAACAAAGTATTGATGAATTGATCGTGCATGCTGAGGTTAAAAAAGAAAGTGTAAGCAAAGAAGATATTGCTGCTGTCATATCCTACAAGACGGGCATACCTCTTGGCAAAATACAGGCCCAGGAAAAAGAACGCCTGTTGAATATGGAAAGTTACCTGAAAAGAAGAGTCGTAGGCCAGGATCATGCAGTAAAAACATTATCAGAAGCAATCCTTGAATCAAGAAGCGGACTCAACAAAAAAGGCCAGCCTATTGGATCATTTTTTCTCTTAGGTCCCACAGGAACAGGTAAAACAGAATTAGCCAAATCAATCGCTGAATTTCTTTTCAATGATGAAAAAGCCATGATCCGTTTTGACATGTCAGAATTTAAGGAAGAACATTCTGCAGCATTGCTTTATGGTGCGCCTCCCGGTTATGTAGGATATGAAGAAGGCGGAGTTCTTGTAAATAAGATCAGGCAAAAGCCATATTCTGTTTTATTATTTGATGAAATAGAAAAAGCACATCCCTCAGTTTTTGATACCTTCTTACAAATACTGGATGAGGGACACATGCACGACCGGCTCGGAAAAGAAGGAGACTTTTCAAATTCATTGATCATTTTTACCTCCAATATAGGAAGTGAATGGATTGCTGAACAGTTCAATAAAGGTGAAATGCCTTCATCAAACAAATTAATGGAGATCATGACGAAATATTTCCGTCCTGAATTCCTGGCCAGACTTACCGAAATTGTACCTTTTGGGCCAATAAACGAAAATAGTATTGTGCGGATTTTTGATATTCAAATGAAAAGTCTTTTGGAAGCACTCGACAAGCAAGGCATCATGCTTTCTATTTCTGATGACGCCAAGAAACACCTTGCGTTGAATGGATTTACACCAAAATACGGTGCCCGCCAGATCTCAAGCGTAATACGCAGCCAATTAAGGCGGCCGATTTCAAAATACATTATTTCAGCAGAACTCAAGAAAGGCAATACGGTGAAAGTGGGTATTGAAAATGAAGAATTGACCTGGGCTATTGAATAATTTATTTATTAAAAAAAATAAAAACTATTTATATATTTATGCAATAATTTATTCGCAAACGCTATTTGTTCAAAATTATAAACTTTAATAATTATGCCACAGGTTAAACCAGGAATTGCTACTACCATATTAGCACCCGATGCAGTCGGTGAAGGATTTGTTGAAATCTCACCTAATAAAACACTTTTCATTCAAAAACTTACTTATGATGATCCTGTTAAGCCGGAAATCGTGGAGGATCTTCAGAAAATAGAAGATGTGTTTGAACATTTCAAACCACAGGTGGATGTGGAATTAAATAAGGAAGATGGATCCACAGTAAAAGAAAATTTTAAATTTGGTGGCCTTGGAGATTTTGACGTAAAAAACCTTACCAATCAAAGCCCCTTTTTAAAAAATCTGAATAATGAAAATGATGCCTATTTAAAAATTCTGAAGCAACTGAAATCAAACAAATCATTGAAAAATGTGGTTGAGAATGCCGAAACAAAACAAGCTTTTATCAATTCTTTAAAATCGCTGATTGAGGAAATAGATAATATTGAATAAATTTCTATTTGGTTTTGGTCCTAATTAAATTATTTACAAATTAACTGTTAACTGTATATGCAAAAAGAAGAAGAAAAAAGTAGCCAGTCAGCCACCTTCAAAGTTGACGAAAGGCAACAATCCACTCAATTACCTCCAATGGAGGAATCTTTAAAATCACTGGCAAAATTTGGTGGTTATGATTTCATGGAAGCAATTATTGATGGTACGGATAATCTGAATCCTGTTCGCAAAGCGAAAAAAAATATCTTTCTTAATGATGCGAGTAAGAAAGAACAACGCGCTAATTTAAAGAAGAAGATGCAAATGTGGCTCGACTTGTTAGAGAATAATGATACTGTTTCCGCAATGGTCGACAAGAGTATGGAGAGTTCAGAAACAGCAGAAAAGCTATTAAAAGGCAATCTAAAAAATGTATTGGATAATTGTCGTGAGCTTGAACAATCCTATCGTTCGGTAAACTTATTTTACAAAAATTCGGAATCTCCCAAGTTGAAGAATGTTGCCATTATGAATGCATCCATCAGCCAGTTAACTGATTTGGATGAGCCCAGATTTATTGATCACGTAGCCAGTGAACTTAAGGATAAGTATGACAGGCTCGACCTTCGGCAAAACTATTCATTATTGGTAGTACCGGGATATCTAAAATCCAACATCGTAGTAGATAAGTGGGCAAAGATCGCTTATAACAATAAAGTGATGATGGTAACCGATTTCGAAAATGTGGAAACGCCGGAGGATGTTTTGGATATGTTTACTGATGCTAATTTAACGAGTGGTGAACCTCACAAAGCAAACGTGATAATGACCTGCAATTATATAGTAGGCAGGGGTAAAAAATCCGAGGTGGGTGAAGAAGAAGATGTATATGTACCAGGATCTTCAGCACTGGCAGGTAAACTATATTGCACTAAAATGTCACAACCTGTAGCGGGTAAGACTTATGGCTCGATAGATGAAGTAGATGCAGTACGATTTGATCAGAAAAAAGCAGATATTTCCGAGCTTGAAAATGTAGGTTTAGTACCACTTGTAGGCGAGTGGGGTAAGGTAATGCCATTCTCAGCTAAAACGCTTTTCACAGGAGACAATCTTGGAATGCAAACCTATTCTGTAGTTCGGGTTTTCGATTTCATTGCAAAAGTGATGTCTGATTTTCTGAACAGGCGGGCATTTGAACTATGGAATACAAAAATGGAAAGCAACCTTAGAAAACAGATTGTAAAATTTCTAGATGGCATTCAGGGTCCCGAAGCTTTGATAGAAAAATTTCAGATCATACGATTTGAAAGAGACGAAGATAACAAAGACCATATATTCCTGGACATTCACATAACACCTTTTTTCCCTGCAAAAAGTTTCCTGGTTAAACTAGATGGCTATAAAGGAGATGATGGTGAAGAATGGAAAGCTCAATACAAGCAAAATAAATAAACTAATTTACCATTATCCTGTATTAACATTGCATTCATTTAGTAATCGCCTTCCGTTTGGGAGCTATCAAATAGTAATCGGCAAAAGCGCCGCCTTGTAAATTTATTAATCGCTATTTGTTTTGTGGAAACCCAGACAAATAGCGATTTATTTGTTTAAAATGTACTACTTTGTTGAAGGGATTTGAAATAGATATGCTGATGAAATAGAATAAAAAGTACGCTAAATGGCAATCAAATTTTTTTGGATATATATTGGAAGTTTCCTGGTTTGTTCTTTTGCATTAGTAGCTATTGCAAAAAACTTTGCTTATGGTTTTGCATCTGGCGGAAAAAAACCTTTGGTGATTGGAGGAATTTCAGCGCTTTTAATATCCGCGGCTGCTCATTTTTCTACTTATTTTTCAGACTATCTTTTTACTGTATTTTGGATTCTTTCAGGCATCTTTT
>JBDTEF010000076.1:0-3386 GCA_039922615.1 Ginsengibacter sp. | reverse complement strand
GCGCTCGGCAGCGGAATTTCAAATATTGTTTATTCATTAACCAACTACAATAACAACCTTATTGCAGGTGGTCTATTTACAAGTGCGGGTTTAGTACCGGCAAATAATATTGCTTCCTGGAATGGTACTTCATGGTCAGCACTTGGCGCCGGAATGAGTGGCACTTTTTACCAGTATGTTTTTGCACTTAAAACGTATAATGGAGATCTTATTGCCGGTGGTTATTTTACCCATTCCGATGGCATACTTACAAACGGAATCGCAAAATGGAATGGAACTGCATGGAGCGATATGGGAGGTGGATTATTTGAACCTGGCAATGTATATGGCACGCACACCCTTTGTCTTTACGGCCAGGACCTGGTTGATGGTGGATTGTTTAATTCGGCAGGAAATGCTTCTAATGCAAGGAATATAGCAAGCTGGAATACAAAAGTCCTGGCACTCAATTCAATTGACTTAAAAGCGGTACGAAATAATGACGCTATCAACATCACCTGGCAAACAAACAATGAGAGCAATAAAAAATCTTATGAGTTGGAAAGAAGTATAAACGCCCTGGATTTTGTCGGCATTAATACAATACCTGCCAAAGGCATTTCGAGTAGTTATAGCTATACAGATAAAAATCCTTCGGATGGCATCAACTATTATCGGATCAGGGAAAATTCGATCAATGATAACCACACTTTTAGTCCTGTTGTAAAAGTAACGTTTAATGTTAGCAGCATTGCATCGCTCTATCCCAACCCTGCAAGAAACACAGTAACGGTAAAGGGATTAAATAAAAATATAATTACTACCATTAAAATTTCCAGCATGCAGGGAAGTGAAATTTTCAGACAGAATTATACCCAAAATAGTTTTGCTACTTTGAATATAAGTACGCTGCCTCAAGGCACTTATTTAATACAGGTAATAGAAGGAAGTAATGTAGTAGGATTAAAATTAGTAAAAGAATAAAAGGAAGACGTTTTTTACCGGCTGATGTTCTCATCAGCCGGACTTTTTCCTGTTCGATAACCTTACTGAATTCTAACATAAATTAGTGATTCAGTTTATGGTGAGCCAAACTTTTCTTTGATACTTTGTAAGCAATAAAAAATTGAACGGCTGCGACAAATAAATAGGCAACCGGCAATGCTTTTTTACCTAAACTAAAATAATCAATAGCTACGATTATTGGCAAAATGCCTTCGATAATAAAAAAGACGCCATCTACCCAGGGTAATTTTTTTTCGATAACCGGATGCAGAATTGCAATGGTCAAAAATAAAAATCCAGCAATGGCAAAAAAGATGTAGGAATTGTGTCCACTTTCGAATTGTTCATATGAATGAGCAAGTAGGATAGAAACCGGCACTATGTGTAATAATCTTTTTACTTTATTCCTGTTGCGGTATAGTCTTTTACTTAGCATCTTATATAATAAATTGAACTTTATTCATTGGGAAAAAAATCTTGATTTTATTTCGACAATTATTCTGCATAAAGATATGATTTGATTTAATAAAAGTTCTGCTGATCAATTGATATTCACCAAAAATGAAAATGGCACCGAACTAGTCTACAGCGGGATTTCCAAAACAAAACTTTTAGTTGTAAAGATCTAAACACGGAATAACTCCGATGAAATTCCAATAGCAAAAAAGCCTCATCCCTGCCCTCCCGAAAATCGGGAGGGCGCACAGTCCCAAAATTTCATCATAGATAATTTAATCACCAAAGCAGGAGCAGAATTAGGAATTGCTTATTTGCTTTTTTTTTCAGAACAAATAAAAACAAACATGCAAAAATAATTGTTTCAAAAACTTTTATTTTATTTCACGCTTCACCAGGATTAAAATAATTATCCTGATTCATCTATGTTGACTATTTCGCCGGAACAAAATTTCCCGGTTTAAAAACTGGAAGGTGAAAAAATACTCCATTATCAATTTCTTCGCAAGCTTTCGGTGGTCAAGAAAAGAAAAGATAAATATTCATCTTTAATTAAATAATTTGAAAATAACCGGATTAATTCATTAATCACGCGCTTCTTTATCTAATAATTTTTATTTGTTTCCCTTTTGTTATTTACGCCGACTAATTATATGAACCTGGTAGAAATAAACCAGTTTAATTATTATTAACTATTAAAATTAAAGAAATGGGAATGAGCATTAAAAAAGTACTAAATGAAGCCAGGGACGGTGACAAAGTACAGGTAACCATTGTTACTAATCAGAATGACGGCATCGCGAGCTACACAGTTGGAACTATGAAGTTTAAAAGCAGAAGCACGGGTCTTGAACCGGGACCGCAACCTTTTCATTCCCAGTATTTCACTTCAACTCCTGAAAGCCTTACCACTTATTTTAGTGACAGGTTTATCGATATTAACGCTGCAAACTCTCATTCAGGGCCGCCTTCTATTCATGTTCCTCTGAACCAACCGTTTTCGATCAATGCAACAGAGCATCCTGAAATAACATTATCGAGTACCAACATTTTATCTTTCGGGCTACCTCTATCACTTACGATAAACATATTTGGTCATAAACATGTTATTCATTTACAAGAAATGGGGGACGTTTTAGTAGGTGAAGGTCAGATATTATGGGGCAACGTGCCTAATGCTGTTTATATAGTGGCATTTACTAAATTATCTACACCCAAGGGATTATGATTGATAATCTGCTACCGGTTGGCTATTTACCAACCGGTATTTTTTTATAAACGATCAACCGGAAATAATCGTAAATCAATTGATCCGAAGCATTTTAACTTAGAATTTTTTCCAGACGGATATACCTTAAGGTAATTCAATGTGGCGATGTTTTTAACAGAAATTTCCTTAAATTGACCTTATCTGCCCCGAAAATCCCGATGCCTCAAAGCCTATGAAATAATATTAAAATAACTTTACACAGCAGTCACAAAAAAGTATATTGAAGAAAGCCTTTTTTGATGTTTCTTAAAAGAACACCAACCGATAAGAAAACTAGACAGAATTCCTCGCGGCATTGATGATCCCAAAACTGCACCTCACCACCAATTTCTTGAACCCTTCTTTTGTTTCATCATTCGTATGATTCATCTGGCCCAATGCATATTGTTGTATCGTACTTAATGGCAATACAATTTTCTCCCGCATGCTGATACTTTGGCGATCAACAGGATATGTCTCCATAAGATTATCTGCTCCTGATAATTTCAACACATATTTTTTGGTCAGTTCATATTCATCAAAGATCATTTGCCACAATGCGCCGGAATCTTTGTCATCACGCAAATGCGCGGTGAGTGGAAAGAAAGATTTTTCCATGCTCATTTCACAATTATCAAAAAGTGTACGCACAAACAAAGAACGTTTATAGAGCTGCTTCATCTCATCAAAATTTCCC
>JBDTEF010000075.1:0-2908 GCA_039922615.1 Ginsengibacter sp. | reverse complement strand
CCGATCCATACTGCCCCTCTGAGTCGCGGTAACAGATCCGTAATGTCTTGTTTGTAGTTGACGGAATCCGCCCAATGATACCCAGCTATTTTGGATCGTTCATTGAATTGTCTGACCCCAAAAGGAGTGAAAAATCGCATCAATTCCAGAGGTGGAAAATATTGCCCGGTAGCGACGACGCCCTGGTATTCCTTACCTTGTTTATCCTTGTATAACGGTAAAGCCTGTACGTTTTTTCTGAGGCCGTCAAGAAATGATATTTCCCGGTCTTGTGGAATAATGAAAACGCTACCTGTGCGATCATAAGCGTCGCCATTCGAATACTCGGTTAGGTGGGCGAATACCTGGTAATTACCTTCTTGTGGTAATTTTATTTTTTTCAATACAATGGTTCCTGACGCATAGCGATACGTTACATTCTCAAGATCATTAGCAGGGTTTACAATTGAATCGGTGAAATTAATCTGCTGTTGGCGAAAAACGGGAATCGTTGTAAACCTGTTGTCAATTTCTTTGCGCCGGTAGGTAGCCTCGTCAACTATTTGTCCTACATCTTGGGGTTGAGCTACTTCCGCATCCGTTACTTTACGCAACTCAACCCGTGTGGCGTACGTCTCATAGTTTCCATTTCGTACTGTTTTTAAAATCAATCCTATTCCCGGCGCAACACTGAGGGATGGGCTTCCTTTCAGTGCAAGATCATTAGTAAACCAAATCTCGATCGTGTTAGATCTAATGATTACTTTGGCTTTTCTGCAATGATACCCGAGTAGCGTAGCCGTGTCGCCGGTAAGTTCTGCTTTTTCGTAAGTAGAAAATGGTATTTTTAATGCATATCGACTTTTATCTTTTAAAGTCATTATTTGCCAGGTTAACTGTTCTTGATAATCTATGTATTGAGCTTCTTTACTTTCCTGGCTCGTTCCCTGCACCAAATGAGCCAGATTATTTTTGAAAAATAATTGTAAAGGCGGCTGGCGCTTCAATTCTTTTCCATTACTCCGGAAAGCATATCTTACGACTCCCTCGTTGCCAACTGCCGATTTTTTCTTTAATTGTGCAAAAACTATATTTTGGCTTATCAGGACCATAATAACAGAAAACAACAAATTTTTATACGGATGCCGCATGGTTTATGTTACTGGTTAGAAAATGCCCAAAGCTATCCGGAAAAAGCGAATACGCACAGAAAATATAGGAATAGCATTTGATAAGTAAACACCGGTTTGTTTGCAGACTTTCAGAGATTTATATTGGGATGAAGAGCCATTAGAGGGAAACAACATTGATATGAACGTGTATAAATTTTTTGAGAGATAAGGGGACGTTTATAAATTCTGTTATGCCACATTCATTTATATTGATCTCAACTTCTTCCGTTAAGGTTGCAATTTGTGCCGATTAAATTCTCCGCATCGTCCGCATAAAGACGAATCTCATTACTATCATCTTAGGAGCGAGAAGCCTCTTGATTGTCCCTTTGTGTTACATCATGATAATTTTAGTGAAATGCCACATAAGTACGCCCCATTGAAAGAACCCGGTAAAAAACAAGTCTGTAAATTTTAAACCATGTTGATCCTTTTAAAAGCGTCGACAATAAAACATGTAAGTAATGAAAAAAGCTAGTTTGATCTTAACTCTGTTCGCAACCATCTTTATCGTCCGTGTGGGGGTATGCCAATCGGCTGAAAATAATTTTAGCGGTGCGAAGGCGAAGTTGAAACATTATAACGCGCTGTATGTGACTAATTCAAATGATGTGAAAAGAAATACGGGGACATTACGCAATATTAAAAATGCCCTGGAAGATCCGCGTCTTAAAAATAAGCTCACGGTAGAATTAGTTGCTTTTGGAGATGGTGTCTCCATATTTGAAAAAGATAGCCCATTTGAGGAAACCCTTAAAAGCCTCCAGGCTAAAGGGGTAATTCTTGCGCAATGTGAAAACACAATCAGGGAAAGGCATATTAAAAAGGATCAATTATTTTCCTTTATCAATTTTGTTCCCAGCGGAAACGGTGAAATTATTATTCGTCATTACCAGGGATGGGCGGTCGTTCATCCTTAATTATCGTTCACAATTATAATTCTTTCAAGTGAATTTTTTGATATTGATTTCTATCCCAATTATTTTTTTTGTTGAGGTTGTGTGATCTATTGGTTCTGGCAAGAAATTTTTAAGAAAGATGCTGAGTTAAAATGCTGAGAATGCGGATTAAAAAATTAGGTGATTTCGAAATTAATTCGTCTGCATAAAAAAATATTTATAAGAATTTGATTAATTAAAAGTCAGGAATAAATTTCTAAAATAGTGACACTAATTGGCCTGAACTCTTCAGGTATGAACCGTGTAGTTTCTGAAAAGTATCCTTCGTTTGGTAAAAAGGCTATTAAGAGAAAATTGATTTTGTTGATAAAGTCTTCAAGAGATAGAACCTTTGTCAACACTGATTCCTGTGATATTTCTATTGATGAGCGTATGCAAAAAAATGTTGAATGTCGGGCAGATCTTTTGTGTAATAACGATGTGGCAAGATGAAGGTTTGCATCTACGCTGGTGATAAAAAGTGATAGAGAGCTTAAGTGATTTTTTTATGTTAAGGTGGATGAAAGATTTATTCTTTTTACCTAATGAAAAAATAATTTTCGACTTTTTTTAAAATAAGATTTGGCGGATAAAAAAAAGGCTTATACATTTGCACTCCCAATCAAAAATGGGGTGGCTTAGAAAGCTAAAAGATCTTTGAAAGTTTGGAAGTAACAGCACAGAATTTCTTATAAATAAGAGGTTCAACAAGGTAAAGTTTAAGCGTAACAAATTAGAAATTAGACGTTAATTTTTCGATGAGAAAATTTAATAGTCAGATCAAACAACATTTACAATGGAGAGTTTGATCCTGGCTCA
>JBDTEF010000074.1:0-3477 GCA_039922615.1 Ginsengibacter sp. | reverse complement strand
GGTACAGGATCAATTACATGAGGGATGGCATTTTCATTGTATTTTTTATGAACAAATTCTTCAATGGCTGCATTTGTTATTGGACCAATGGGATCGCCGCTGGTTATATTTACAGTTACACCGTCTGCTGGCAACGCTGTAAAATCAGCAACAATTTCGTCATTATTAATCCCTCTTATGGGTGTACGTACAAAAACATCTGCAGTCAAATCAAACAGTTTTGCAGAATCTATTGGCGGGTTGGCAATTTCCACATGAACGATTGTTCCAAGCTTTATTTTCACGCCATCTATTGGTACATCCATACTAAGGTCAAGCTGATCTTGTGGAATCTGTACCATGCCACTACTAACCTGGTACGGCCCAAACATAACTGGTGCAGGAACGGAAGGCCCTGGAATATTTATCTTTTCCGGAATCACACCAACATCACTATCATCACCGCCGCTTTTCCAGGCAGCTTTCAATAATTGTTTAAGAGAGCTTTCTCTTAATTCGGCAACAACTTCAAAGCCATGTGTATCTGCCATAAAATAAGTTCTTAAGTGATTAACTAATTGCCAGGCTTATCAATATTTTTTCTACTTAACCTGAAACTGATATTTCTGAGGGGAGTTTGTTCTTTTTTTTGTTGAATAAGTTGTAAGGTAGAAGCATCGGCAAACTTAGGCGCAGAGTTCTCCAACTTACGCAATTCAATTAAAACAGGTATCACGGGATGCGCGTCTATTATTGTTTTCAGCGAATCTGTCCATTTATTATTAATGGAAGTTGGTGTTGATAAAACAAGACTCCGTATGTCTAAAGATAATGCTGTTTTCTTAGCGGCACTACCAGCTTTAGTTCCTTTATTTATTAGCTTTTCTAAAACGGAAGCCGTTTCGTTATCATTCTTTAAATTAAAATTTTGTCCAGTTAAAGTGAATATTTTTCCTTGAAGTTCCTTGTATTTTTCAAAACCTTTTTTTCCAAAGCGTGCATAATTCTCCAAATCAAATTTTGCATCTTCCGTTATCGTATAACCTAATTTTTCAAGTGCTGCTAATGGATTTGCTAATGCGATAAATGCAAGTTCGCTATCATTTCCATGTTTTTCGAGCAAGCGTGGCATAATCATTTGTAGATCGTGCACAGAGGAGATCGTTGCCATAAAAATTTATTTTAAGAGCAATATAATGATGTAAGGTATAAAACATTATTAATATCTGAATAACATTTATTTAAAAAAGATTAATATTACATTTTGTAATTCCTTTAAGTGATTTGGTTTGGCAGGCATGCTTTATTCTCTAAATCATATTGAATAATATTTATGTAAAAACCTCAATAATGAAATGGCATTTACCACCAAATTATAATGCTGATGTTTTTATTGTAGGGGCAGGTCCTGCCGGTGCTACATGCGCCTATCACCTTTGTAAAAGCGGCCTAAAAGTGATATTGGCGGATTTTCAAAACTTTCCAAGAGATAAAGTCTGCGGAGATTTCGTAGGTCCACTTGCCATTAAAGAATGTGAATACATGGGTATAACCAATCATGCTGATTTTGAAAAAACGAATGTAATTACACAGGCTGCTATTTTTTTAGATGGGAAAAAATTGCTTACAAAATCAATTCCGGAAGTAGATGATCTGCCAACTTATGGAAGGGTTATTCCAAGAGAAATTTTTGATAATTGGTTACTCCAGGCGGCAATAAAAGAAGGTGCTATATTCTTGCCCCAATGCCGCTTGAATGATTTTGAAGTATATGATAATGTGGTAAATATTCATTGTACTAAAAATAAAAAACAAATCAGCTACACAGCCAAATTGATTGTTGGCGCAGATGGCAGCAGCAGCACGACAGCACGCATATTATCAGGTAAAAAACCTGACGCAGAAAATCGAATTGTTGCCGTAAGAGCCTATTATAAAAATATAAAGTGCACCGCTAACCAGGCAGAACTTTATTTCAGCAGCAAAAGCTTCCCGGGTTATTATTGGTTTTTCCCTACCGCTGCTAATGAGGCGAATGTTGGCATTGGCATGGTGCTGGAAAATTTTCCAAAAGAAGAGGTAAGTCTGAAAGATTTACTAACAGAACTTATAAAAAATGATGATTGCTTAAAAGAAAGAATTGGAGAAAACAGTGTTGCAGATAAAATCGTGGGATGGCCATTATCAACTTATAATCCCAAAACAAAAATTACCGGTGACAGGGTTTTATTGATTGGCGATGCAGCAGGTTTAATCAATTCATTGAATGGAGAGGGCATTCAATATTCTATGCAAAGTGGCAGATGGGCTGCAGAAAGTATTACTGTTTTTGCCAGGGAAAATAATTTTTCAGCCAATAATTTATTGGCTTTTGAAAAGAAAATTAAAGATGAGGTTGGTTATGATATGAGCCTTTCCAATCTTGTAATTCAATTTATTCGCAACAGGAATTTGAATGATTTATGGTTGAAACTCTTACAGATAATGGCTGAAACTGCAGAGCATGATGAAGATTATGCAAACACAGCCGGAGGAATACTTTCAGGCTTAATGCCGGCTAATAAAGCCGTGAATATTTCTTTTGTTGGCAAAACAGTTTTACAGGCATTCAATACAACTTTTAGGGATGCCGGCAATGCAATGTTAAACGGTCCTTCAGCTTTAACTGCTTTTACTTTTGACAAAGCGCGGTTTGCCATGAAAACCTTTACAGGTATGGTTGAGCAAAGGAAAGAATATGCTCATTGGGTGAAAGGTATTGCAGAACAATCTTTTCATTTATCTACTCATGTGGTAAAACATGCGTTAAAACAACTCAATAAAAACTGATTATTTATCTCTTGTGATCATGTATAATATCATGTTTTCCAGGAATGCCTTTTCTTCTGTTTCGGGAAAGCTACTGAACAAGGTATAGAACTCTTTTAATGCAGCTCCGGCAAGATTCTTCGCTGCATTTTTACCTTTTTCGATTGAACCATATTTTCGCATGAGTTTCATTACATATTCTGTCTCATCTACTGTTCTAAGCTTTCGTGCCTTGCCTAAATATTCATGTAGAAACTTTTTTTCTTTTTTGTTTGCACTGTTTAAAAGATAGATGAGCATTAAAGTACGTTTACCTTCTAATATATCACCATAGATTTCTTTACCGTATTTTTCCTTGTCACCTTCAAGATTTAAAAGGTCGTCATGTATTTGAAAGGCAGCTCCAATATAATAGCCAAACCTATTGAAAACCTCCGGTGTTACATGGCCTCCACTTCCGATAATAGCTCCGATCCGAATGGGATGAATGCAAGTGTACCAGCATGTTTTTTTCAAAATCATTCTTAGATAATCATCTTCCGTAAGATCGCAAATATTGTCTTTTCGCCAACCTAATTCCAATGCCTGTCCTTCCACACTTTCAAGCACCATATGTTCTATTTCAGTAAAAATTTGCCATGATAAAGTTGGTCCCAAAGTAGTCATGTTATTCATTAATGGCCGGATGCT
>JBDTEF010000073.1:0-18287 GCA_039922615.1 Ginsengibacter sp. | reverse complement strand
CGAATTAATTGTCCTGGTTGCAAAATCAATATTTACCAAGGCATCTAATTCATTTAAAACAATATCAATATTATCAGGGCCAATGCCGGTGCTCAAAACACTAATTCTTTTATTGCCAATCGTTCCTGTATGCGTAACGAACTCCCGGTGACGCCGCTTAATTTCTACCTTGTCAAAATACTGGCTTATTTTTTCTACTCTATCCTGGTCACCTACTGTAATAACATTGTGCGCCAGTTCTTCCGGCAATAGGTCAAGATGATAAATGGCACCTCGGTCGTTAATGATCAATTCAGATTCTGCAATAGATTTCATGCGATTTTTTTGTTTTAATGGTCTTTTAAACAAGCATGCAAAGATACTTCAATGCAAATAAATGGATGATTTGCATTTTACATTTCATAATGAATCGGGAATTACTTAGTTTTGCCATCCTTAAAAAAGGGTCCTGTGGCCGAGTGGCTAGGCAAAGCTCTGCAAAAGCTTCTACAGCGGTTCGAATCCGCTCGGGACCTCAAAAAGGGATTATCAGATTGATAATCCCTTTTTTATTAAACTAAGTTTAATTTTTCTCTGGCGTGATCCACAACAATTAGGTTATAAATTGCTTTGCAGGCAAATAATTGTTAACGCATATTGGGTCAAAAATTTTCAGCATGAATTTGGTTATACTACCTAATTATAGTTCAGAATTTATCCAAATAACGAATTTCTATCCTTATTTTTATTGCTTTGTTTTAGAAAATTTTCTTTGTTCTTTATTCCAATTACCAGGTTTATAAAAAATGTCAATTGTCCTAAAATCAGTAAAACCAGTGCAAATGAAATTACCGGACTCATGTCGTTAAAAATTTTAAGCTTGTTGAGGAAAACACCATAATCATAATAACTTCTTGGCGGAGAAGAGTATGTGAAAATAAAGGGAGTTACCATCAAAATAAGAGAAAGTGATACTGTGAATATTATATGGATCTTAGTTAGAAGTGTTGAAAAAAGTATTCGGTTTGCAAGCATATAAAGTAACCAGGATAAAAATAAATTAATTGAGATTAGCCATAAAAGATTTGTCAAAATAACTGAATGAAATTTGCCGAACAACTTAAAGTGAATTTGTGAGTCAAATTTAATTATTGCCAATACACTTACCAGAATCGATGTTATTAAAAGTAAATTATATAGTCGTTTTTTGAGGTTAAACATATTTATTGAAAAGGCTACTTATTCATTAATTCCTATTCCTATCAATCTTCTATCTCTACTATTAACTCTACTTCCACAGCAAAATTATTAGGCAGGGAACTCATTCCAACAGCCGAGCGCGCGTGCCTTCCTTTTACTCCAAAAACTTCTACCATCAGATCAGAAAACCCATTAATAACCTGAGATTGTGAAGTAAAATCTCCTTCACAATTGACCATACCAAGTACTTTTACGATTCGCTTTACCTTTTTAAGATCTCCTAACTCTTCCTTTAAAACGGCGATCTGATTAATGGCAACCAACCTTGCAGCTGCTACGCCTTCTTCAACGGTGAGATCTTTGCCTACTTTACCTTTTATAATGACTCCATCTAAACCTATAGGGCCTTTTCCTGATAGAAATAATAAATTACCCGTTCTTACTGCATGATCAAAACTTGCCACAGGTGCTTTCATTACAGGTAAACTGATATTTAGTTCTTTTAATTTCTTTTCGGGATTCTGTGCTGACATTTTTTCAGACATGGAAATGAGAATAGTTTTAATAAATAAATGTTTTTCACTTTTCGTAGATTTTACCCGGGAATTTTGTGCTATAGCTACAATTTAAAGATATAAGTAATTCCTCTAATAAAATTAATAAAGGGTAAGTGTGCAAATCAATAACTTTCTTTCAATTCCTTTTTAACTTCAGAACCAATAATGATTCAGACAAATCTTTAAAAATTGCCCTATTCAGATAATGCTTTGGTCTATACACCTTGAAAAATCAGATAACCACTGGAATCTGATATTTTTTATTTATTTATAAAAATTGGAAAGAAAAAAAATAATCTTTTTTATTTTATAAAATCTTTTTTAATTCACAAACTGGTGATCCAATCCCCTGAAATCAACCGGTACCAATTTACTCACACCCGCTTCCTGCATCGTGACGCCATAAATAACATCAACGGCAGCCATTGTCATTTTATTATGGGTTACAATAATGAATTGAGATTCTTTACTAAACTTGCGTATCATCTGCGTGAACTTGCTCACATTGGCATCATCTAAAGGTGCATCTACTTCGTCCATGATACAAAATGGCGCTGGTTTTATTAAATAAATAGAAAATAATAAAGCGATAGCAGTTAATGTTTTTTCACCACCGCTCAATTGAGTAATAGTGGAAGGTTTTTTTCCTTTTGGCTTTGCAATGATTTCAATGCCGGTTTCAGCAAGATTTTGTGGATCAATTAATACCATATCTGCTGTATCATCTTCTGTAAATAATGCTTTGAATACATCCTGGAAATGATCTTTTACGAGGTTGAAGGTATCCAGGAATTTCTGGTTTGCAGTGGCTTCTACTTCCTGGATCGTTTGCAATAAAGATTGCTTAGCAGTGACAAGATCATCCTTTTGTTCTCCAATAAAATCATATCGCTTTTTCATTTCAGTAAACGCCTCTATCGCCGTGGGATTAATTTCGCCAATATTTTCCAGGCGCTTTTTCATTTTGTTACTGCGCTCCTGGAGATCTTCTTTAGTTGCAGAAGTTGTTCGCTCTTCATCTAAAATGTCATCTAATTCTATCCTGAATTCCACGCTCAATCTCTCCTTCATTCCTGCGAGATGCAGTTTTAATTCATTGAGGGCATCTTTTATTTCATTGAGGGCCTGGTCAGTTTGTTCTTTTAATTTTTGCTTTTGTTTCAGCGCTGTTTCCTTCTCAGCCAATACATTTCTTAAATTGTAAAATGCCTGGTCTGCATTATTCAATTTCTTCTCTTCCTCATCTTTATTTTTAAATAACAATGCCAGATCTTCTTCATGCGTTTTTAGTTCAGTTGTAGTCTGGGAAATACTTTCAGCAGATTGTGCTAATTGGGATTTACTATTATCACTTTGATTGACCAGGTCCTGTATCTGCCTGTTTTTAAATTGAAGTTCCTGTGCAATCGCATTTAATTTACTTTGATGGCGAGTAAGTTGAAGATTACTTTCATTGAAAATTCTATTTGCCTCATTGAATTCCAGTTCAGATTTAGAATACTCCGTGTTACTAATTAGCATCATGGAATCATATTCTTTCACTTTAATGGTCAGTTCCTGTAATACACCTCGCGTGGCATCAATATCCGAACGATTTTGTGCAAGCAACCCATTCATTTCTGCCAGTTTTTTATCTACATTTCCTTGTTGCTGGTGGTTATTTTCAATTTTATTTTGAATTGCAAATATCGAATTGGAAAGTCCGTTTATCGCTTGTTGTAATTCCTGGATAGCTCTTTCTTTTAGTTGTTGATTGAAATGAATTACTTCATTTGATTTTTGACTAATAATCGTCTTGAGACCATTTACTTTTTCTTTTTGTCCATCAATAACGCTAGCTAGTTTTTCCAGGTTTTTGGCCCGGCCTATTTTTTTGCCTTCAAATAATCCGATACTTCCACCAGTTAAAGAATATTTCTCTTTTACAAATTTCCCTGACTTTTCTAATATCACATATCCATTACTGTTATGAAACACATCTGCATTTTCTGCAATAAATACATTACCTAACAGATGCCTGGCTAATTGTATATATTTTTCATCCGTTTCAATCAGATCCAATGCAGGCAAAGCATCCTTGACAGAATCCTGCTTAAAATTATCCAAAGTTTCAAACTGATCCAGCAGAAAGAATTTGGCTTTACCTTTTTTATTAGCATCTAATAAATTGACCGCTGTAAATCCTTCCTCCAGGTTGTTGACTACATAATAATTAAGGTAAGGTTCTAATACATTTTCTACTGCTGCACGATATTCTTCTTTCACATAAATGATATCTGAAAGCAATGGAGCCTGGTAATTCCAGCTTTTATTATTGTGCAAAAATTTTACACTTTCGGGATATCCTTCCATTTTATCAATGAGACTTTTCAACAAATCATACTCATTCTGTTTTGCATCAAGAAGCCTGTTTTCTTTTGCCAGGTTAGCCCTGAAATTTTCTAATTCTGCCTGGGTTTCAAAAATTTGAATTTTGGTTAATTCATTTTGCTTTTTTAATTCTTCTAATTCCTGCTTTTTACCATTCAATTCTTTTTCGCTTGTTGCCTTATCGATTTCTAACCGGGATAGTAATGAAATCCTTTGCGCCTGTTCCTCTTCCAGCTGAAGAAGATTTCTTTGTAAATTATTAATGGAAGTATCTGCGACAGCTACCTTTTTCTCAGCATCAAAATGACTGCGTTGCAATTGCATCTGTTGCTGACGCAAAACATCTATATCTTTTCTCTTTTCATCAAAAACATTTCTTTTATCCTGGGTATTATTTTTAAATAATTCTAATTCACTTTTTTGATCTTCAATTTTACTTTTCTCTTCTTCTATTTGTTTTTCGGTAAATTGAATACTGTCATTAATTCCCTTTATCTGGCTTTCTGCTTTCGACAAAAATTCCTTTAAGCCACTCTCCTTTTCTTTCAAATACTGAAGGCGTTGCGTACTTAAATTCTTCTTATTTTCTTTTTCACGCAATGAATTTACCAATCCATTAAAAAGTTGCTGTTGTTGCTGTAATTGCTTTTCCTTTTCAATGAAATCAACCTTTTCTTTTTCGATAGAAGCTTCCTCTCCGCCAATTAAAGCATCCAGTTTAATCTTTTTATCTGTTTCTGTTTTCTGTTGCTCATTCAGAGCCTTGTAAGATTCATTGAACCCTTCTAATGAGGCCTTGGCTAACTCGATACTTACTTCTCGATAATCCTTTTTAATTTCAAAATACTTTTCTGCTTTCTTCGCCTGATTTTCCAGGGTTTTTAATTGGTTATTTATTTCAAAAAGCAAATCTTCAATCCTGGCGAGATCCTGTTCTGTCGCATCTAATTTTAATTTAGCTTCTCTCTTCCTGGTTTTATAAATGGTGATTCCGGCTGCCTGCTCTAACATTCTCCTCCGGCTTCCTTCTTTATCTTTTATGATATCATCCACCATACCGAGTTCTATGATTGCATAACTATCCGTGCTTATACCGGTATCCATAAATAAATTATGAATGTCCTTCAACCGACAGCTCACATCATTTAAGCGATATTCACTCTCTCCACTTTTGTAGTATTTGCGTGTTACCGTCACCATATTGAACTCGGTAGGCAATAAATTCTTTGTATTTTCAAAAGTCAGGCTTACTTCAGCCAATCCACTGGAATTGCGGCTTTTAGAACCGTTGAATACAAGGCTCTCAAGGTTTTCACTTCTTAACTGGGATATCTTTTGCTCCCCTATTACCCACCTTATTGCGTCTATTATATTGCTTTTGCCACAACCATTTGGGCCTATTACTCCGGTTACGCCTTCATCAAATTGAAGTACAGTTTTGTCTGCAAAACTTTTAAAACCTTTAATTTCTAAACTCTTTAATCTCACTTTTTATTTTTATAATAAAAAACCACCATCCATTATTATTTGTAAGCTGACAAATATACTCTCTCCATAATAAAAAAGATTTCTAAAATATTGTTCTATGGTAGTATTTATTCACAGGTTTTTCACAGATCCAGGTTTTCCTATCACTTAACATTTTTTTTATCTTACTATAGATTACCTTTGCTGCCGTTAATTATTAATTATCAACTATTTATCATAATCAATATTCTATAAAGTAGAAAAAACTCTAATTCTATTAAGCAAAAATTAAATAAAAATGAAAAGATTCCTGGTTCCCGTCGATTTTTCGGATACATCTATCAATGCAGCGAACTATGCCATCGCACTTGCCAAAACAATCGAAAATTCACATGTCACGCTTTACTACGTTTACAACAAAATAAGCCTTGCTACCCTTAAATCAAAAGATGAAGGCAGCCGCCAGAAAATATCTGAGGCCGAATTAGAAGCCATTACCAATAGAGTTTCTGAAGGATATGAAAACGTTAACTGCGTCGCAGAAGAAGGTTCTTTTGTAGAAATGATTTCTGATTTCACATTGGGAAATAAGATTGATATGGTTATCATGGGAATTACCGGAAGTTCAAGATTATCCCAGGTTTTTATGGGAACAAATACGCTGAATGTAATCCGCCATATTTCCTGCTCTGTTATGGTAATACCACCCCAGGCAGTATTCAGCGGATTGAAAAAAGTAGTATTTACGTCTGATTTCAAAGATGTATCACGTACAACTCCTTTCGTGGCATTGAAAAAGATCCTGGATATGTTTCATCCACATATTGATATCTTGAATGTTGATAGTGAACATTATGTAGAACTTACTGAAGATTTTAAAATAGAAAAAGAAGCAATGGAAGATAAATTAGGTGAATATAATCCTGATTTTTCTTTCTTACGTGCCTATGATTTTTTAGATGGAATCAACTCATTTGTTGAAGAAAGAAAAATAGATGCCATTATCAGTGTACCTAGAAAACACAGTTTTTTGAGTCAACTTTTTAAAACAAGTAATACAAAAAAATTAGCTTATCACAGTACAGTTCCATTAATTACAATACCTTATTAAAATTCTATAATAAAAACGGGCAAAGAAAGTAAAATTCTTTGCCTGTTTTTATACACCTTATTTGAAGCTGACACTTTAACGAATTTTCTTAACTTGCGGGAATGAAAAATGTAAAACTTATAGAAGTACCCAGTGAATTAGGTGCCGGCACACGCGGTGCAAGCCTCGGTACTGAAGCCATTAAAATCGCGGCGATGGACTTTATGAGTAATTTTTTTGTACACTTTCCTTCTGAAAAAGTTGCTACTGAAAATCAACTATTGTTTGAGCCCATCCAATCACCCTACGCCAAACGCATACATGGCGTAATCACTATGTATGAAAATATTTCAAAAGTGGTGAAAGATACCATTAAGAATAATTTTTTTCCTGTGGTTATAAGTGGCGATCATAGTAATGCAGGCGGAACCATTGCAGGTATTAAAGCAGCAAAACCAAATAGTCGTCTTGGGGTTATCTGGATAGATGCGCATGCAGATTTACATACTCCATATACCACTCCATCAGGGAACATGCATGGGATGCCATTGGCTACCGCTATTGGCGAAGATAACCAGGAAAGCAAAGTGCATGACATCGATGACAAAACAAAAAAACAATGGGATCAGTTAAAATCGATGGGTAAGATAGAACCGAAAGTAAATCCGGAAGACATCGTATTTATAGGATTGAGAGATTATGAAAAGGAAGAAAAATACCTGATAGAAAAATACGGAATGAAGGTAATAACTACCAATGAGCTCCGAAGAAAAGGCCCGGAAAATGTAGTTCGTGCGGCTCTTAGGTTTCTGAATGAATGCACTGATATTTATGTAAGCTTTGATGTTGACTGCCTCGATTCGGCTATTTCAAGAGGCACAGGCACACCGGTCAGCAATGGCTTAAAAGAAAGAGAAGCGGAGGACCTGGTTAGTAAGTTTATGCAGAACAGGAAGATATGCTGTTTTGAAATAACAGAAGTAAATCCCACCCTTGATAAAGAAAATTTGATGGCAGAGATTGCCTTCAATATTTTACAGCGCAGTGTCAATGTTTTAATGGTGAATTAAAATATCACCTTTTTTCTAAAAATATTTCAGCCATCATACAACGGGCACTTCCTCCGCCGATCGTTTCTATTGTATTGATGGAGAGCGGAAGAAATGATGCATAATTTTCCAATGAGATTCTTTGCTCATTATCTAAAGAATCGTAAGCGCTTTGTGACATTGCCAATAAATTTTCTCCATGGTTATTTTCTAACGCCAACATATTCCCGGCAAATTTTTTCATCTGGGAAAGGGTTATATCAATAATTTCATGATTGGATTTCTCCAAAGAATTGATCACATATTGCTTTTCTGACCTGTCTTTTATGGTTTCCAGGCAGATAACTGCAAATTTATTTCCGATGCACATCATCACGTTTGTGTGATAGACCAGTATATCATTTTCATCCAGGGAATGAAAAATAATTGGAGAATAGGCTAATTTTTTACACACTTCTTGAAGGAGGTCTTTATTTGTTCTTGGCGAAATGCAGGCATAGGCTATTTTATTTTCATGATCAAAAATAATGCTGCCGGTACCTTCCAGGAAGCGGTTATCTTCTTCATAGTTAGAAAGATCAATTATTTCTTTTACGATAAATGATTTTTTTAGTTCATCTACAATTTCATTTCTCCTTTCCAGTCGGCGGTTGGGTGCACACATCGGATAAAGAATTACTTTTCCATCTTCATGCATACTTATCCAGTTGTTGGGGAATATGGCATCCGGTTTTACAGGGATTGCTGAATCATCGATGACCAATGGATTGATTCCGTGTTCTTGTAATTTTTTTACAAAAGATTCAAACTCTGCTAAAGCGATTTCTATAATAGACCTCTCTGCATCCCGATAGCCATCGGTACTTCCAAAAGAAAGGGGGGAAGAATTATTTTGAAAAGCATTTGATGGAGCCGTTTGGGAATTGAATCCAAAATTGGATGGCTTCACCAGGAGGATATTTGCGGTAGTTTGTTTCATATGTAAAATAGAAATTGGAACGAAAAATTAGCATTCATGGAAATATTATTCAGTGATCATTTAGTCATTATTTTATAAGTCATCTCCTTCAATAAAGAACCAAATGAGGTAGTGGCAATATTAATTCCAATCATTTTTAAGTTATAATCGTGCAGTAATAAAATAGCAAATTCTAATTGGCTAAAAGAATAATTTCTCAATGTATCCATCGCCTGTGGTACGAGAAAAGGATTATTAAAGAACAAGGGTTTTAATACTTTTTCACTTTTATCAGGCAATTGTGAAATCGTCATTATTTTCGTAAAATAGCCATAAAGTGATGGAAGTACGAGTACGTAAGGAACGGCTTTGGGATTCGCATCAAAGTATTGAATGATCCGAATCGCTTTTGCAAAATCTTTTTTACTGAAAGCATGTTGCAATTCAAAAATATTGTATTCCTTGCTGACGCCGATATACTTTTCAATATCATCCTCAGTGATATTTTTACCAGCGGAAATATTAATGGCTAATTTATCCACCTCGTTCGTAATACGTGAAAGATCGTTTCCCAGGTGATCTACCAAAAGTGCCAATGCTTTCGGAGATATTTGGAAACCTTTGGATTGTACGTAGCCATTTGCCCATGCAGGCAATTGATTTTCATAGATCTTTTTTGAGGTAAAAATGACACCATTCTTTTTAATCGTTTTCGCTAGTTTGCTTCGGCCATCCACAGTTTTTCCTTTATAGGAAACCACAAAAATGGTTGATTGTAACGGGTTTTCAATGTATGGCTCCAGCTTATCCAGGTCGCGCATTTGCTGAGCTTCTTTCAGAACGACTACCTGCTTCTCAGAAAACATTGGGTACCTGCGGCATGCATTGATGATGTCTGCCCAGTTCGCATCTTTACCATAAAATATGCTAAGATTAAATGAAGCCTGGTCTTCAGACAGTATCTTTTTTTCAGCATAATACATGATCTCATCAATAAAGAATTCTTCCTCACCCTCTAACCAATAAATAGGTTTAAAATCATTTTTCTGCCAGGAAGAAATTATTGATATTGCGCTCATTTTTCAAAGATAATTTATTGAGGTTAACTTCATAATTTTCATCTATTTTTGAATAACTGATTTCAAAGTCAAGTACATCATTTTTTGAAATTCAGATTTTAAAATTTCATTTTAAAAAAAACTATTATGGATTACGAAAACTTTCCCAAAAAAGAAGTTGTGGAAGAAAGAAAAATAAATAATAACAATAGCGGCCGTAATATTTTAACTGCCGTATTAGTAATTGCATTATTGGGAACCTGGGGCTACCTCATTTATGATAAAAGTAAGACAAGAGAAAAAGAAGATGTACTCACGGCCCAGGTTATATCCGGCGATTCGTCCAAAACTGAATTGCAACAGGAATTAAACGATGCCACTCAAAGATTGGATGCATTAAAAACCACAAATGCCCAGGCGGATAGTCTTATTCAGACAAAAAATTCAGTAATACAGGATTTGCAATCTAAAGTGCAAAAGATTCTAAGTGATAAAAATGCAAGTGCTTCGCAGCTATCAGAAGCAAGGAGATTAATAGCTCAATTAAAGGGTAATATTGAAACGTATAGTGCAGAAATAGAAACCTTAAGAGCACAAAATAGCCAACTTACGCAAGAGAAAACCCAGGTGACTCAGCAAAGAGATGTGATGCAGAAAAATTACGATTCTGCCAGCCAGGTAATAAAACAAAAAGAGGATGTAATAGATGTAGCATCTACTTTAAACGCTTCCAACTTTAAAATTGTCGGTCTGCAGGATAAAAATAGTGGTCGCGAAAAGGAAACTTCTAAAGCAAAAAAAGTGGACAAAATACGCATCACTTTTGATGTGGATGAAAATCGGGTAACGCAATCAGGCGCAAAAGATATTTACGTTGCTATTACGTCTCCCGATGGAAAGGCTGTGTCTGTCGATGCTTTAGGTTCAGGAAAGATGGTGACACGAGATAATGTAGAAAGACCTTTTACTAAAAAGATACAGGTAAATTACACCCAGGGTCAAAAAGTTCCTGTTACGGTTGAATGGTCGCAGAATAGTGAATTCCAGACTGGAAATTATAAAATTGAGATTTATAATAATGGTTTTAAAATTGGACAAGGAGTAGTTAATTTTAGGAAAGGCGGTTTATTTGGATAATATTTTCAAAATTTAAATATACTTAGCGTTAATAGTTTATTGTCATTTATGAACTGCTATTGGTACATTAAAAAATTTATTTCTTTAATTTGTTTTTCATTATTAATTCAGCTATCTTTTGGACAACAAAAAGCAACGGGATCCTGGACTTTAATTACCATAAAACATAACTTCAATGCGAAATGGAATGGATATGTTGAATATCAAATCAGAAGCCTTTCGCCTTATTCAAGGTTTTATTATAATGAAATAGAAGCAGGCACTTCCTATTCAATACATAAAAATACTTCTGCAACATTTGGAACCGGCTATTACGATATCTTCAATGAAGGTGAGAAATTTGATAATTACAAAAAGAAGACGGAATTTCGAATATGGGAACAATTTTCAATCAAGCAACATTTCTACAGTATTGAACTTCAACACCGCTTTCGGTTAGAACAACAATTTGTAGATAGTTATACTAATAGGTTTCGATATCGGTTAAATGCTACTATTCCTATAAACAATAAAGAAATAAAACCTAAAACGGTTTATTTTTCTTTATATGATGAAGTTTTCTTCTCAGAGAAAGTACCTAATTTTTCAAAAAATCGTTTTTATGTTGGACCTGGTTATGTTTTCAATCAACAGTTTACGCTCCAGGCAGGATTACTAAAACAAGTAGAATTCTCAGTGGGTAGTCAAAGAAGGAAAAATTATTTGTTCACATCATTCACCTATACTTTTTAATTTACTTTTTCTTCTAAAGTCCTCATATAAAAAAACCTCTTCCAAATAAATGAAAGAGGTTTTTAATTTCTATAGAATGATCTGGATTAATATCCCATATCACCCATTCCACCTGGCATACCACCCATTTGGCCCATTCCACCTTTATCTTTTTCTGGTTTGTCGCTTATCACACATTCTGTGGTCAATAACATTCCTGCAATAGACGCGGCATTTTCCAAAGCGATACGGGTAACTTTTGTTGGATCAATTACTCCTGCAGCAAATAAATTTTCATATACTTCTGTACGGGCATTAAAACCATAATCACCTTTGCCTTCTTTAATTTTCTGTACTACGATACTTCCTTCAATTCCGCTATTTACAACGATTTGACGAAGTGGTTCTTCTACTGCACGACGAACAATTTGGATACCTGTAGTCTCATCATTGTTTACACCTTCTAATCCATGTAAACTTTCAATAGCGCGTATGTAAGCAACTCCACCACCTGGTACAATTCCTTCCTCTACAGCAGCTCTTGTAGCATGTAATGCATCATCTACGCGATCTTTCTTCTCTTTCATTTCTACTTCAGTAGCAGCACCAACATATAATACAGCAACACCACCACTTAATTTGGCCAAACGCTCCTGTAATTTTTCTCTGTCGTAATCAGATGTAGTGCTTTCTATTTGCGCTTTTATCTGGTTTACTCTTGCATCAATATCTTCTTTTTCTCCTTTTCCACCAACGATAGTTGTATTGTCTTTATCAATATTAACCGCACTTGCAGTACCTAAATAAGTAAGATCTACATTTTCTAATTTGTAACCTTGCTCTTCACTTACTACAATACCTTTTGTCAATACAGCAATATCCTGCAACATTTCTTTTCTGCGATCACCAAAGCCAGGAGCCTTAACAGCGGCTACTTTCAACGTACCACGCAATTTATTTACAACCAATGTTGCCAAAGCTTCGCCTTCCAAATCTTCAGAAATGATCAATAACGGACGACCTGTCTGAGCTACTTTCTCCAAAATATGCAGGATGTCTTTCATGGAAGAAATCTTCTTGTCATAAATTAAGATGTACGGATTCTCCAGGTCAGCATGCATTTTCTCACTATTCGTAACGAAATAAGGAGATACATAACCACGGTCAAATTGCATACCTTCCACTACTTCAACAGTCGTATCAGTTCCTTTCGCTTCTTCTACAGTAATTACACCTTCTTTACCAACTTTTGCCATTGCCTGTGCAATCAATTTACCAATTGACTCATCGTTATTGGCTGAAATAGAAGCAACCTGCTCTAATTTATTTTCTTCGCTATTCTCTCCTACTGCTACTGATTGAGATTTTAAATGCTCAACAACTGCTTTTACTGCTTTATCAATCCCGCGCTTCAAATCCATTGGATTCGCACCAGCAGCTACGTTTTTCAAGCCTTCACTGATAATAGCCTGGGCCAATACAGTTGCTGTAGTAGTACCATCACCTGCAATATCAGCAGTTTTAGAAGCTACTTCTTTTACCATTTGGGCGCCCATGTTTTCAATAGGATCTTCCAATTCAATTTCTTTTGCCACGGTTACACCATCTTTGGTCACTGAAGGTGCACCAAATTTTTTATCAATAACTACATTGCGACCTTTAGGTCCAAGTGTTACTTTTACCGCATTAGCCAGGGTATCTACACCCTTTTTCATCCTGTTGCGGGCTTCAATATCAAAAAATATTTGTTTAGCCATAATATATTATTTAAAAAAAGTTTTTATTAATTAAGAAAGTTTGATTAGAATATCAGAAGCACGCATGATCAGGTAATCTTCACCATTGATGCTTATTTCTGTGCCGCCGTACTTTCCATACATGATTACGTCGCCTTCTTTTACCTGCATAGGTATTAGCGTGCCAGTTTGTTCAGCGTATTTACCTTTTCCTACACCGACAACAGTTCCTTTTTGTGGTTTTTCTTTTGCTGTATCAGGAATAATGATTCCACCCGCAGATTTTTCTTCAGCCGCGTTGGGCCTTATAAGAACTCTGTCATCAAAGAGTTCAAAAGTTTCGTTTGCCATAATTATTAATTTTTTTAATTGCCATCTATCCCGAATAATTGTACCAATTTAAATATGTGGTTTACTTTGGCAGGAATAGATATTTATGGCAGATTGTCATTTTGAGTTTACGTCAAAATTGCATCTTTAAGAATATTTAGATGCTATTAAAATTGTCAGAAGGATTTACATCCGGAATATTCCACTTTTCTTCCATTCTTTTCCTTTCAGTTTCATTCAATCGTGGTTTATCATAATACCCTTTTTCTTTCCTTTGCCTGAATGCTTCATATAAAGTTACCGCACATGCCACAGAAATATTAAGTGATTTTATTATTCCTACCTGTGGAATTATGAAATCACCATCAGAATATTTCCTCACATGTTCACTTACACCAAAAGTTTCGTTACCAAATACAAGTGCCACAGAATCAGTCAATGGCATAGAATATAAATCATTAGAAGTTTCTGTGAGATGGCTTGTAAAAACATTTGTATACTTTTTACGCACTTCCTCAAAGCAAGTAGCTGCATCTGTAAATTGATAGACATCTAACCATTCGGCGGCAGTAGACGAACTCCTATAACCCCATTTTTTATGCGGAGGTATACGGTCATTCAGAATATAGATTTCCTGGATTCCTATGGCATCACAGGTGCGCAAAACCGCCGAAACATTATGAGGGTCAAATACGTTTTCAAGCACTACAGTGAGGTCTGGTTGCCGATTGTCTAGAACGTGGGTAAGTCTGTTATATCTTGCTGGAGTCATATTGAATTATTGAACAAAAGTAACCATCTGTAAGAATATTAAATTGTTGACATTCTTGTAAAGTGGAAACTTATCAATCTTTCAATGTAGTTTTTTGAAATCTATTTTAACGGAACCTTCTGCCAAAGTGTTAGCCTTGAATGTTAAATTGCATCATTCTACCTAATTCCCTAAGGATTAAGGGAAATGGAAGTTTAAAACCCAGATTATTTTTTTTTTACAATTCATTTAGATACTGAATTCACTTAATCATTCATTAAACAACTCACAATAAATAAACAACTTTACAATGAAAAAAATCAGTTTTTTGGTTCTGCTCTTTCTCTTTCAAGGATCCATTTATGGGCAGAAAGTCAAGTTTACAGAATTCAATCTGCCCAATGGCCTGCATGTAGTATTGCACCAGGACAATACAGCACCAGTAGTAGCGGTGTCTGTCATGTATCATGTAGGAAGTAAGAATGATAGCCCGGGCCGTACAGGTTTTGCCCACTTCTTTGAACATCTTTTATTCGAAGGAACCCAGAACATTGGCAGGGGTGATTATATGAAAATTGTTGGCAAAAATGGTGGTCAGTTAAACGCAAATACTACGCAGGACAGAACATTTTACTATGAAGTGTTCCCAAGCAATCAATTGAAATTAGGATTGTGGATGGAAAGTGAAAGAATGATGCATCCCGTGATAAATGAAATCGGTGTGAAAACACAGAATGAAGTAGTAAAGGAAGAAAAACGGATGCGTATGGATAACCAGCCCTACGGTAACCTGATTAATGTAGTTTTTAATGATCTTTTTACAAAGCACCCCTATCATAATTCTGTAATTGGAAGTATGGCAGATTTAGATGCATCAACTCTTGGTGAATTTAAAGCATATTTTGCCAAATTTTATGTGCCTAATAACGCTGTACTTGTGGTAGCCGGAGATATAAAACCTGAAGAAACAAGGAAATGGATAGAGGATTATTTTAGCGATATTCCAAAAGGTACACCCGTAGTTCAGGGAAAATTTGATGAAACACCGATCACTACCCAAATAATAGATACAGCTTATGATGCAAATATCCAGATACCTGCAATTTTGTCTGCTTACCGTGTACCGGGAAGAACCAGCAAAGAATCTACCGCTCTTCAATTGGTCGCAGCAGTTTTAAGCCAGGGTTCGAGCAGTCGTATGTATAAGAAAATGGTTGATGAAAAAAAGAATGCAGTGGCAGTTCAGAGTTTTAACTATGCGCTTGAGGATTATGGCGCATACCTTGCTTTTGCAATACCAAACGGAAACGTTCCTTTAAATGATCTATTAAAAGATATGGATGAGGAAATTGTCAAAGTACAAACTGACCTTATCTCGGAAGATGAATTTACCAAGTTGCGTAACCAGGCAGAAAATAGCTATGTAACAGCCAACGATAGAATGTTAGGCGTGGCTGAGAACCTGGCAAATGGCTATACCTTTTATGGTAATACCAATTACATCAATACTGAATTGGAACAAATTAAATCGGTAACCCGGGAAGACATCCGAAATGCAGCCAAAAAATATTTGAACCCTAATCAAAGAGTTGTATTGTATTATTTACCAAAAAAATAAAACCAATCAACCCTTAAAGTTTTTAAAAATAAAGATAAAATGAAAAAAATACTAAGTATTGCATTGTTACTATTTTGTTTTCAACTTAGTAATTCGCAAACAAAAATTGATCGTACAAAGCAACCCCAGGCCGGCCCCGCCCCGGTAATAAGTATAAAAGACCCTGTCATTTTTAAAATGAGCAATGGTATCACAGTATTGGTGGTTGAAAATCATAAATTACCTAAGGTGAATGCTATTTTGACCATTGATATGGGACCGACTTTCGAAGGAGATAAAATAGGTGAAGGAACCATAATGGGACAAATGTTGAATGAGGGTACCAAAACCATGGATAAAGAAACATTCGACAATAAAGTTGAAATCATGGGGGCCGATTTAAGTCTGTATTCCACAGGAGGATCTGTATCTGCATTAACCCGATATTTCAAACCTGCCTTTGTTCTTTTCGCAGATGCGATTAGAAATCCGGCATTTCCGGAAGCATCATTCGAAAAATTAAAATCACAAACTCTCGTAGGGTTAAAGAGCCAGGAGAAAAGTGCTTCTGCCATTGCAGGCCGATTGGTAAATGCTTTAAATTATGGAAAAAATACACCTCTTGGAGAATTTGAAACAGAGCAAAGCATAAATTCAATCACATTAGCTGATATAAAGGACACCTATAAAAATTACATCACTCCATCAAGGTCTTACCTGACATTTACAGGAGATATAACTCCTGAAGAAGCAAAAAAAATAGCTACTGAAACTCTTGGTAGCTGGACAGGAAAAGCCCTGACGCTTCCCGTAATGCCACCGGGTGATAAACTAGCTAAAACGGAGATAGATATAATCGATGTACCAAGTGCCGTGCAAGCTCAATTGTTTGTTACTAACCTGATCGAAAATCCAATGACCAATCCCGATTTTTTTGGTATTTTATTAGCCAATCAAATTTTGGGTGGAGGATCTGATGGCAAATTATTTCAAAATCTAAGAGAAAAGCATGGCTTTACTTATGGTAGCTATTCAAATATTGGATCAGGTAGATTTGGGACTATGGTTTCAAGTAGTGCACAAGTAAGAAATGAAAAAGCAGATAGTGCAGTTGCAGAAATTATTGCTGAACTGAATAATATGCGCAGCGGTAATTTTACCCAGGCAGATCTAGACCTTGCAAAAGCAAAGTTCAACGGATCTTTTGCTATTAATATGGAGAATCCTGCAATTGCTGCAACCTATGCTTCCAATATTCTGATAAACAATTTACCTAAAGATTTTTACCGGACTTATTTGCAAAAAATTAATGCAGTCACACTTGGAGATATTAAAAATGTAGCACAGAAATACATTAGTACAGGCGGGGCACGGATAATTATTGTAGGAAATGCTGAACAAATAATGCCAAACCTGAAGAGGCTTAATCTACCAGTAAAATCTTTTGATGCCTTCGGAAATCCTGTCACAATGGATGCGGCAGCTCCGGTAAAGGTAGATCCCAATGTAACTGCTGAAAAAGTAATTGCTAATTACATCCAGGCAATAGGCGGTAAGGAAGTCCTTGATAAAATAAATAGTTCCAGCGCCAATATATCTGTAGAAATGATGGGTCAGAAGTTAGGAGGCACCATGAAAAAAATGGCACCATATTCGAACGCTATGGAAATGTCCATGAACGGGATGACTGTATATAAAATGGCGTTTGATGGCACACAAGGTTACCAGGGACAGATGGGTCAAAAAGCAGCGATGACTTCAGATGAAATAAAAGATCAAAAAGACGAGAAAGGAATTTTTCCACAATTATTTTATTCCGGAACTGAATTCAAATTAATGATGGACGGAACTGCAAAAGTAAATGGTGAAGATGCTTATAAAATTAAAGTAACGAAACCCAGCGGTAAAATAAGTACTGAATATTACAGCATAAAATCAGGTTTACTTTTAAAGCAGGTTAGCACTGTAACAGCACAGGGTAAAGAGATGGAGCAAAGTGCTGAATTTAGTGATTACCAAAAAGTAGATGGTATTATGACACCGATGTCTATTAAGCAAACGGCAGGTGGTCAGGAAATCCCAATGACGTTAAGTGATGTAAAATATAATGCAGGTGTAACTGCAGAAGATTTTAAATAGATTTGATTTAAACAAAAAAGTCCGTGTTTTTTAAAACACGGACTTTTTTGTTTAAAAAGGTGCCACTTCTATACCCAGGCCGTTGCCTTCTCTATAAATAATTTTTCCAAAATCAAATTTTACTCCTTCTGCATTATCTTCTGATAATAACAATGGTC
>JBDTEF010000072.1:0-22229 GCA_039922615.1 Ginsengibacter sp. | reverse complement strand
TCACGTGTGGAAGACAAGAGACCACCTGGCGTATTTAAGTTGATAATAAGGCACTGTGCATTTTCCTTTTGGGCATTCTCAATACTTTGCTGAATGAACTCCGCAGTGGCGGGATTAATTCCATCCTTAATGGTGATGGACATAACCTTTTGCCCAAAAGAAATAGAAGGTGTCCAAAATAAAAAGACAACAACGAGGATAAAACATCCTAAAAATGAACGGAAAAAAGATTGTAGATTTTGACGGAGTTCCATCTATGTAATATAGTGAAAATCAGTTTGATAAAAAATTAAAGTTGCAGACGGCAATTGCCATTGCCGCTAATCGAAATTAATAACTTTAAATATGAAAATATTTGCTGCCTTTATTTATTTAGGTTTTTGAAAACATAACATTCGGCTTTTAATAAATGGTAATGATTTAAATTTACATGACAAATAACTTTTCTGAAAGCAACTTTATGACAAAACCGAATTTCTTTCATTTCAAAATAATCATATTCTTTACTTTTTTATTTTGCACATCTTTTTCCACTTCTATTGCTCAATCAACACAATTAAAATCCGGAGATTATCAATTCCGCATTCATCGTACAGACGGCCATGACATTGTTTTTAATACGATAGTCAAAGACAGCGTTGGAAAAAAAATAATGTATATAAAAAATGGTAGCAACCGCCTTTTAGTGGACAGTATTGTTTCCGGGAATGATTCTCTATACATTGAGTTGCCGTATTTTGAATCGGGTTTTGCTGCCAAAGTAAATAGTGATGGAAACCTTAGCGGCGATTGGATAAAGAAATCAGGAGATAACATTCGTAGAATGCCTTTTAATGCAATCTACGGAGAAAGCAAGCGTTTTGCCATCAGTAAAAAAGCCAATCATAATGTATCAGGAAGGTGGGATGTTACATTTAAAGATGGTTCATTATCTACAAAGAGTGTGGGCCAATTTGTGCAAAAGGGTAATCAAATTACAGGCACCTTTCTCACACCTTATGGAGATTATCGGTTTCTTGAAGGAGTCGTAAGTGGCGATAGTATTTATCTTTCCGGGTTTGATGGCAGCTATGCATTAGCGTTTACAGCTTCTATCAAAAATGACAAAGAAATCAATATTGGGAAATTCTATTCCGGCACACAACCCCCACAAACCTGGTCAGGTATAAAAAATAGCAAAGCTGCGCTGAATGAAGCTTTCACGATGACTACGATAAAAGATGGTGCCGCTAAAGTTGTCTTCACGTATCCTGATACAGATGGAAAAATGGTCTCAATCAATCAGCCACCTTATAAAGGAAAAGTGGTTGTAATTCAAATTATGGGTTCCTGGTGTCCGAACTGCCTTGATGAAACAAAATTCATGGTAGAAAAATATCCTTATTATAATAAATTAGGCGTTGAGTTTCTTGGATTTGCTTTTGAAAGAACTGATGATTTTGAAAGGTCCGCAAAATCTTTGCAGCCATTTTTAAAAAACTTCAAACCTCCCTACCCCATCCTGGTTCCACCTGTGGCAGTTTCAGATTCACTCATGACGGAGAAAACCTTTCCCCAGTTGGATAAGATTAAAGCTTTTCCGACAAGCATATTTATTGATAAAAATGGCTACATCGCCAAGGTCCACGCAGGATTTGATGGCCCGGCAACCGGCGAACAATATGAAAAGTACAAAAAGGAATTTGATGAAATATTAAAAAAAATGCTGGCAGAATAATGCCAGCAACTGAATTATAGAATATTTTATTGGTAACTATTTTATCACTTTAATTCCACTAGCCATTATTTTAATTTCCTTCTTTGGTTCGGTAATAGAAGCAATTTCCTCTGAAGATTTCTTCGCATCTTCTGCAAAATGTTGTAGCTCTTTCACTGATGTGGTTGTCAATTCAACATTACCATACACCATTACTTTTTTCCCTTCCAAAGCAGTAGGGACAAAAAAACCATAATCTTTCATTTTTACTGTGGCTACACTTTTATCAGCCAATTCTAACTTCATCCAACATCCTTTATTCTTACATACTTCCAGCACTTTTCCTTCTACCAGGCCGGTAACCGGGCTGCCGGGTTCCAAACTTTTAATCTGAGATTTATTAATGTTCTTGTAGGTTGTAACGGTTGTGCCATATATATCACCTTTATTTGCATCTCCCGCCGGAGGTTGCGCATATGCTAAACAAATAGAGACAAATGCAAAAAGGGTAAGCGTTATTTTTTTCATGATTATTTTTTTCCAAGTGAGCCGCAAACATATTAATAAATTTTCATTAAACTGAGCAGATTATTAAACTAAAAAAAGTTAAAAAAAATACAGTCAAACTTTACTTATGAATTAATTTTAATTGATCATTTCAAAATCAGCATCTACTTTCAATGGTTACAGGATGCGTTATTAAATTAAAACATAAAAAAGTAGAAGAATTAAGGAAAGTAATTCATAGGTTTGAAATGAAATCCTCCTATGCACCAATCAAATCGCTATTTAGCATAAGTGCTACAAAAAAAATCAATAAATGAAGCATACTATACTTTTAATTATTACCTTTTTTTCGGCAATCTTATTACCTGCACAAAAAGCAGTTATCCACGAATTCGCATCTATTGATAAAAAGGCATTGCAATTACCTGACTCTTTAACTAAAACTACTGACGATATTGCAAAATTTATCAATGCCAATTTTACAAATGATAATGATAAAGCCAGGGCTATTTTCATCTGGGTGGCGACTAACATTCAGTATGACATTGAGAATATGTTTGCTATTAATTTTTATGAAAAAAGAGAAGACAAGATTTCAAAACCTTTAAGAACACGAAAAGGGATTTGCGAAAACTATGCAACATTATTCAATGATATCTGCGGGAAGACTGGTATTGAATCTTACCTGGTAGAAGGTTTTACAAAGCAAAATGGTTTTACAGACTACATTCCCCATGCCTGGTGCGCAGCCAAAATTGATACCTTGTGGTATATTTATGATCCAACCTGGGGATCTGGTTATGTAAACAACGGAAAATTCATTAAAAAGATTAGCAATGATTATTATAAAGTAAACCCTGCTACCATTATTAAATCACATATGCCTTTCGATTACATGTGGCAGTTTTTAAATTACCCAGTCACCAACCAGGAATTTTATGAAGGCAAAACACAAATAAATAAATCAAAACCATATTTTAATTTCACAGATACCATTCATATTTATGAAAAGCAGGATCGCATTGAACAATTAGTTTCTACAGAAATTCGAATTGAAAAAAACGGAATAAAAAACTCAATGATCTTTGACAGATTGCAACACATAAAAATTGAAATAGAAAATGACCGGCAAAATAAAACTGTCAACTTATATAATTCTGCCGTTGCAGATTACAATGACGGAACACATAAATTCAATGAATTTATTTATTTCAGGAATAAACAATTCAAGCCTGAAAAACCAGACGAGGAAATAAAAAGAATGCTTGATAGTACAAGTATAGCTTTTAAAGAAGCAGGAAAAAAATTGGCTGAAATTATTTCTCCTGAACCAAACCTATTGACAATGATAAAACAATTAACCAAATCAATAAACGATGCATCTATTCCATTGAAGGAACAACAAGATTGGTTAAACCTTTATTTTAGTAAAGGAAAATTAGCGCGAAAATCCATGTTTTATAAAGTTACTTTGTATGGGATACCTGTGAATTAAATGATGAATAGTTGGTTAGACAATGTTGTGAAGTCAACAGTAAAAACATTCATTTTGGAAGAGACAGAAATCTTATGAGTTTTCACCAGACTTAAATGAGAATTGGACAAATAATGTGAAAGTTTATCCAGGATATTTATAAAAACGAAAACCTGAAAGCATTTTTCGGCATTACAAAAATTGCTTCCTAAAAAAATACAAAAGACGGAGAAATGGATTTATTTAGCAACGAAACCGATCACCAGAAAAATTTATTAAAAAATGACGGATGTGTAAATTATTATGGTAAATTATTTACGAATCTTGAAGCCAACATTTATTTAGATTGTCTGCTAAACACGATCGAATGGAAAAATGACGAAGCAGTTATTTTTGGAAAACACATTATTACCAAACGAAAAGTAGCCTGGTATGGTGACAAAAATTTCGACTATACGTATTCTAACACAACAAAGAAAGCATTAGGTTGGACAAAGGAATTGTCAGCATTAAAAACTGAAATTGAAAACCAAACCGGGGAACAATTTAATTCCTGTTTAATGAATCTTTACCACAATGGTGATGAAGGTATGGCCTGGCATAGTGATGCTGAAAAGGCCTTGAAAAAAAATGGCGCAATTGCTTCATTGAGCTTTGGAGCAGAACGAAAATTTGCATTCAAACATAAAAAAACCAAAGAAACTGTTTCTTTGATTCTTGAACATGGAAGTTTATTGGTTATGAAAGATAACACGCAAACAAATTGGCTTCATAGGCTTCCACCAACGAAATTGGTTTCCAAACCCAGGGTGAATTTGACTTTCAGGACGATTGTTTTGTAAACTGTGAAACGAAAATATTGCAGGTTGCACTTTGCATGTCATTCTATAAATAATGTTTTGCACTAAAATCAATCAAGAATTTTTAATGCTATACGGTTTACAATTTTTTTTACTCCTCCCTTAAATGAATTTGTAAATCATTTTTTTCCTAAAAAAAGGACTTTTTAAGTTTAATTTTATCATCCACAATAATGTACCTATGCCACAGATTGTTGGCCGTAATTTGTAAAGTAACTCTATGAATTTTATTTTAAAAAAACAGGTAATTTTCTTATTCATGATTTCTTTTCAAATTGGTTGTGCACAGCAGCCAAAAAAGATTGACATGATAATTACCAACGATTACATGTCAGAAAGAAATCTCTCATTTATGGGCGGCCCCATTCCCGCAAACTATCAGAGACCGCTTATTGATAGCCTGGAAAATTCATTTGTAGAAAACTTTGTGAATAATAACCTTAGGGAAAAGAAATATTATAACAAGATCGGCGCTTTATATTTTTCTGAAATCAATTTTTATGATGGCAAAAACAGGCCTTTAAAAACAATAAAAATAGATGAGTTTCAGAATGACACTTGCATCTTCCTATACGATTATACAGATAGTTTGAAATTTACAATTCATAGAAGAGTAACCAATTTGTGCAAGAATGAATGGTTGGATTTTTACAATAAATACAATCAGACGGGTGAAAAAACAGAGATCATTTTAAAAGTGAATGATAAACTATTATACAAACAAGAAATAGAAAATGTTTCCAAAAATGAGAGACGAATAAAATCCTTTGATGGCGCAAATCGTTTATCTACCTACACCTATAAATATAATGACAAAGATTTACTGGTCTTTGAAAAAAAAAGTGAATGGGATTATATAATCAAGGGCGAATATTTTCAAAAGAATGAAGTATTTGAATATTTATATAAATATGATAGTATGGGTAATTGGGTAGAAAGGATTAAACAAAATTATCAGCCGGAGAAAAACATGGAGGTAAAACCTACCCATCCTTTGCCAAAAGATTCAAATGAATTAATTAAAATTGATGCTGAATATGCTGAAGCCATTCCCGGTATTAAAGAAAAATTAGTTAGAAAAATATATTATAAATAAAATGCTACTACCATTCTGTATCCTATTTGTTTTTAAAAAATCAATTAATAAGTATTGTTCCGGAGATTTAAAGAAAAGGAACTTTTCATTACTTCGATTACAGCTCGGAGAAAAATTTGAAATCATACGTTTTTCACAATCAACTCCTGCCAAATATTTTTACCTTAGCAATTCAAACCTCCCATCTTACCATGCGTCAATTAATAGGTTGTTTATTTTTCCTTGTCCCTTGCTCTCTATTTGCCCAATCATCCCTCTCTCCCCTTACAGTTGAAAAGATCATGCGTGATCCTGTGTGGATAGGTACTTCACCTTCCAATTTAAACTGGAGTGCTGATGGCAAGACATTATCATTTGATTGGAATCCGGAAAAAAATGTATCTGATTCAACCTACATCATTACAGATAAAAACCATAAGCCGGTAAAGCTTTCGCCTACACAAGACCAGGATTTTATTGCTGATAATAGCATCAAATATAACCTGGTTAGAAGTGCCTATACTTATGTAAAAGATGGTGACATCTTCTATGTAGATACGAAAAACAATAAAACTTTCCAGGTTACTAAAACCGCTGATAGTGAATATGGTCCTGACTTTTCATTCAATGGGCAAAAGATCGTTTACGGAAAGGACCAAAATTTATACGCCTGGGATATTAAATCCGGAGAGACTATCCAATTGACAAATTTTCAACCAAAAGAATCAAAAAAGGACAGCGACAAATTGTCGCCGCAGGAAGACTGGCTTAAAAAAGAACAAGTGCTTTATATGGAAGTACTCAAAGAAAGAAAAGAAAAAAAGGAAGCAGCTAAAAATTATAATGAACGTAACGAGAAAAAAGAATTACGAAAAATATACACAAACGATCAGCGTGTAATCAGAACTTCCATTAATGAGGATGGAAGATATATTACCTACCAATTATATAAACCTGCATCGGGAAATAAAAACACAATTGTTCCTAATTATATTACAGAGTCAGGATTTACCACAGACATTCCGGGGAGAACAAAAGTAGGTGAAGCACAAGCCAGTACTACCTTTTATGTGTATGACCGTATTGCAGATACGGTGTATGCTGTAAAAACAGATTCTATTGAAGGCATCCGTGATATTCCTGATTTTTACAAAGATTATTCAAAAATATTTGCGGAAAAATCAAAATCTCCACAACCACGGGAAGTAAATTTCTCCCGCTCATCATGGTCGCCGGATGGTACACACCTGGTAGTTGATATCCGCTCAAAAGATTACAAAGATCGTTGGGTGATGATATGGCAACCACAAAATAATTCATTAAAATTATTGGATCACCAGCGTGATGAAGCATGGATTGGCGGTCCCGGAATTTATAATTCAGGATGGATAGATAACAATAGTTTTTGGTACCAATCAGAAAAAACCGGGTTTTCACATTTGTATACAGTAAATGTAAACACCGGCATCAAAGTAGCCCTGACTTCAGGGAATTTTGAAGTGCAGGATGCACAATTATCAAATGATAAAAAATATTTTTACCTCACTACCAATGAAGTGGATCCCGGAGAACATCAATTTTATCGTTTACGGATAGCAGATAAAAATCTTGAAAGAATTACGCAAATGACGGGTGCCAATGAAGTGGTTGTTTCTCCGGATGAAAAGACAATTGCCTATTTATATTCTTATTCCAATAAACCATGGGAGCTTTACTTACAGGAAAATAAAGTGAATGCGAAGCCAGAACAAATCACTTTCAAAGCACAAAGTGAAGAGTTTAAATCCTACCCATGGCGCGATCCGGAAATCGTGAAATTCGCAGCGAGAGATGGTGCCATTGTTTATGGAAGATTGTACAAACCCACCAATGCAAAACCAGGAATGCCCGCCGTCGTATTTGTTCACGGTGCAGGATATTTACAAAATGCCCATAAATGGTGGAGCAGCTATTTTAGAGAATTTATGTTTCATAATTTATTGGCAGATAATGGATATTACGTAATAGATATTGATTACAGGGGAAGTGCAGGTTATGGCAGGGATTGGCGTACAGGAATCTATCGGCACATGGGTGGAAAAGATTTGACTGATAACGTAGATGCCGCCGCTTTTCTAACAAAAAATTATGGCGTAAATCCTAAGGCAATCGGGCTATATGGTGGGTCATATGGTGGATTCATTACACTGATGGCGATGTTCACCACGCCTGATGTATTTGCAGCAGGTGCAGGCCTGCGCTCGGTTACAGACTGGGCAAACTATAATCATGGGTATACAGCAAATATTTTAAATGAACCATTCAATGACAGCATCGCTTATCGCCAGAGCTCACCCATATATTATGCGGAAGGTTTAAAAGGGCATCTTTTGTTATGTCACGGAATGGTGGATGAGAATGTGCATTTCCAGGATATTGTTAAATTAACGCAGCGCCTGATAGAATTAAAAAAGAACAATTGGGAATTGGCCGTTTACCCAATGGAAGATCATGGATTCGTAGAACCCACAAGTTGGATGGATGAATATAAAAGAATTTTTAAATTGTTTGAAACAGTGTTGAAGTAATCTTCACCCCCGGCCTCCCGAATGATCGGAACAGGCTCTCCCCACAAGTGGAGAGGGGGACAACTCGTTTGCCAGAATAGACACTAAATAATAATAATATTTTTTACTTTGCAAGAGCAATTCTGTAGTTGTTGTCTGCATCCTTAAAATAATTATTCCAAAACAAAGAAAAGCCTTTTCAGATAATCATCCTGATTTTCATGTCTAAAATTCAACGTTCCAACTTACTTTTGTTTCATGCAAATTGAAGAAATCTATACAGTTTTTAAAAAGTATCCACACGTACAAACAGACTCTAGAAAATTACAACAAGGAGAACTATTTTTCGCATTAAAAGGCCCCAATTTCAATGGAAATATTTTTACTAAAAAAGCATTAGAACTTGGTGCAGCTTATGTTATAGCTGATGAAAAGCAGGATTTTGAAGATCAAAGAATTATTCTTGTAGATGATGTATTATTAACGCTTCAGGCGTTGGCAAAGCATCACCGAAATCAATTTAATATTCCTTTCATTGCCATCACAGGTAGTAATGGGAAAACCACGACCAAGGAATTATTACATGAAGTACTATCTTCAACATATAAAACGTATACCACAGTTGGCAATCTAAATAATCATATTGGTGTACCACTAACCATCCTGAAAATAAAAGAGGATGCGGAAATGGCCATCATAGAAATGGGCGCCAATCATGTACAGGAAATTGAGAGTTATTGCCAATATACCCAACCCACACATGGATTAATTACCAATATTGGTAAGGCACATTTGGAAGGTTTTGGCGGTGAGGAGGGAGTCAAAAAAGGAAAGGGGGAACTATTTGATTATATACAATTACATCATGGAATGGCTTTTATCAATAGGGATGATGTTGCTGTAAATGAAATAGGTGAAAAAGTAAGCAAGTCTGTCATGTATGGCAGTACCGGCTTGCATCCTGTAGGAAATGTATTAAAAAGTGATCCATTTCTGGAAGTAAATATTTCTTCAGAAAATCCATTTTCAATCCAAACAAATTTAGTTGGGAATTATAATTTACCGAATATCCTTGCATCAGTTTGTATCGGTCGGTATTTTGAAGTTTCTGATGAAAAGATAAAAAATGCAATTGAGCATTATAAACCTTCGAACAGCCGGTCACAACTCATCAAAAAAGAAAGCAATTCCATTATTTTAGATGCCTACAATGCCAACCCGGGAAGCATGAAAGCTGCCATTGAAAATTTTTCGCAAATGCAGGGAGAAAATAAAATTCTACTGTTGGGAGATATGAAAGAATTGGGTGAAAATACGGCAGATGAGCACCAGGTAATCATCTCACTCATCGATCAACATAAATGGAAAGCGGTGGTTTTGGTAGGAGATTATTTTGGAAGCCTGAAGCATAACTATACAGGATTTGAAAATTCGGTGCTGGCAAAAGAATGGTTTGATAATCAATATTTTGAAAATGCATTAATCCTTATAAAAGGAAGCAACAGTATGCATATGGAAAAAATTATTCAATAGTGAATTGAATTGAATTAATTTTATATTGATCAAGCGGCAGTAGCTCAGTTGGTAGAGCATTAGCTTCCCAAGCTAGGGGTCGAGGGTTCGAATCCCTTCTACCGCTCATGCTAATCGTTATTATAATTGTGTTGTAAAAAGGGTTGCCAACCTTTAAAAGGTTGGCAACCCTGGGCATAAAATTTCCTCTTGTTTTTTGGTGTCAGAATTTTTTTTATCACAATTCTAATTTTCCAATTCGGTATTTCCGATGACTTTTTTCTTAATTAGAATTTTTCTCATTAGAAAAACAATTCCCAACAACACAATAAATGCTATTGAAATCCACAACCACAATGATGGCTGTTTGTTTTCCAGGATATCGGCTTTACCGGTCAAAATAGCGCCTGCCCAATAATAGGGTAATTTTTTTTCTTTAGAAACACTCTTTTCAATGAATTCTAATTTAGCTTTTTGAAGTGCCACATCGGTTGGTAATCCTTTAGATAAATATTTATAAAATAATTCTGTAATGCGGTAAGTAGATTCATTCTCTACCGACCATAAATTGCTGATTGCCGCCGGGATACCTAACGCCGCAAAACCTCTGTTGAAGCTAAAAATTCCTTCACCTTCGTAAAATTTTCCATTTGCTGTTTCACACGCGGACAGCACTACCAATTGTGTTACCGGCCTGCGATCAAGGAGCAGATTGGATAGATACAATGCTGAATCCGCAAAATAGATAACAGGATCATTCCGGTCACTGCTATCAGAAGCATGTGTATATAATTGAATAATAGAATAATCAGGAAAATTTTGTAAAAAACGACTTTTTGTTGCTTTTTCTAAAACAACATTTGTAGCGTTTGAAAAATAGTCATTTATTTTATTTAAAGAATTATCACTTCCGGAAAGCGGTGCGAGATGCATGTCTGCATTGTATTTCACGGGTGCCATACCAAAAATAGTTGAGCCCCCGTTAGTGTTTGCAGCAAAGTGATTGGTTAAATATTTTGCAGAATAAGTATAGCTCGTGGCATAGTGATTTAAAAAATAATCCGGCTCCTGTTCAACACTAATAATTAGCGCTTCAAATGGAAAATTAATGCCATCCGGTGATATGATCATTCTTCCGTCAGCAATAATATTATTTTGAAATAACAAATTGTAAAGTTGGCGGGAAGTTTTGATCCAGCCTTTAAAATCTCTATTTAGCAGGCTCGGGTTAGAAATATATGCATTGAATAAATTGGCTACTCCTGCGTATAATTTTTTGTCAATTTTTTTAATTGATTGATTGATGCCGCTTATTGTGAGTACATATACAGCACTATCCCCGGAAAAAATTTCAACCAGCGTTTTTTTATCTTTTAAAATATCTTTTCTTAACTGGCTAATTGAAAGTGTTGAATTATCTATATAATTTTCATAGTAAACCGGATTTCTGCTTTTAAATCTATTAATAAATAAATCATACTGTTGGTTTGCAACATATAATTTTTTTCGAAGTGTGATATTTTCTTCAGAGGAATCGCTGATAGTTGCCACTTTCTGTTCCATTTCCAATATCAATTTTTTCATGGTAGCTTCCTTGACTATATCACTGTCAGCTTTCCATCGTTGCTCATTTACCTGGTCATTTAATAATATGGCCCTGCTTTTTTCGAAAAAATAAAAGGCATCTTCAATATTTTTATTGGCATAGCAAGCGTCAATGGCATGCTCATAAAGACTTCGGGCTGTTTTATTCCATACAAGGCTGGAAGCAATTTGCAATTTTTGTTCTGTCCTGATTTTGCCAAGAAACAAATCATTTTTTTTAAAAACGCTGATTGCTTTTTTAAGAAAATCATTATTATGTGTGAAATTATACTGTCTTACATAAGCATCACCTTTATCAGTCGCGAGGTCAGACAAATCCTGCAACTGGTTGTATCCCGGGAATTGAAATGATTTCTGCAATAGTGTGTTTTCATCCATTCCGGGCTGTACTGCATTATAGGCTTTCTGAAAGAAATATTGAGCAGAATCAAACCTGTTTTTCAATGAATAAATATTTCCTTTTTGTGTGAAAACATTTGATGAATCCATTGCGTCAGCATATTTTAAAGAAGTGGACAGGTATTTTAATCCCGCATCATAATTCCGAAGTTTTACTCCCTCAATCCTACCGATAAATACAAGATTCTGAGCAAGCCCTTTTCCATATTTATTAATGGCAAATTTTTCAAATCCTTTCCACAGGAAGTACAATGCTTCTTTATATTTCCCTTCTTCATTATTTATTAATCCCAAGGCGCTAAAGATATTCCCAAGCTGATTACTCTGCCCAATCTTCTCAAACTGCACAATTTTATTTATTAAAATTTCTTTTGCTGAATCTAATTCATTGCCATAGTACAACGCATTTGCCCTGTAGTTGACAAAAAAAACGATGTTACCAATACTATCTTCAATGTGGTTGCTCTTTTGAACAATTTCTTCTCCCAATTTGGCCGTATTAATACATTGACTGTAATCGCCCTTATTATAAAAATATTCTACTTTTGATTGTAAAACAGTAAGTGCTTTATCAGTTCCCAAATTACCCCTGAGAAAATAAGTAATGCAACTATCAATAGCATTTAATTCATTTTGTTCCTGCTCCAAATTAAATGCGATATAAAAAAGAGTATAGTAATTATCAACCAAAGCCAAAGGCAGGCATTTATTATTCTGCAAAAGTATTTTTGCAATCTGAATGGATTGATTTGTATAATAAACAGCGCTGTCGTATTTAACTTGCTTAAAATAAACCAGACCAATTCTCCGCAGCAAATACATATATACAGAGTCCTTTTGATAACGACAGTTATTCATTTCTTCCTTGACCTGTAATAACCACTTTAGCTGTATTTCGGGATTCTTATCTTTCGAATTGGATATCGTGTTGATTTTTTGTTTAAAATAATCCTTACCGGGACATTGACCAGATGTAGTTGAACATAAAAAAGAAAAAAAAACAAAAATGAATACAATTTTGTTTTTTAAAAAAGCAAGCAATAAAACAGTCATCCGGACACGAACTTTCTCAAAATTAAATGCGTTACCCGTAGAAAAAAACATAGCATAATTTTATTAGCTTCTTAAAACTGCGTAATCCCTTTCAATTTTGAAGTTACCATTTTTTCCATACTGCTTGCCAAAGGATAAATTTATTATTTATCCGGATCTACTTTTTTTGTACCGGGAGCCTTAGATGAGAGCATCATACAATTCATTTGCACATCTCCACAGATCTGCACGGGCTCATCATTAATTCCCGTATTTACAGAAAAGCGGATAGATTTTATTATATATCCGGGTACTTCCTTTTTGTAAAGAGATTCCACGATCTCCCTTCCTGTTTTATTAATAACTATTGCCTTTTCGATAATACTTGAATTTTCACCGAGTTCGATTTCTCTGCATATTGATTTTTTAATCTTTTTGACCTTTGGCTTATTTTTGCATTTGCAGCATGATTCATAAATTAACAGGCCCGCAACCGCACTTCCTAATGCGATCAATGAATTAGTTGTTGTTTTGCTCATTGTAAAAGTTTTAATTGTTATAGATTAATTTCCTGTTCAAAAATTTTTCAGCCATTTAATAGCCATACTTTTTCCTTCTAAGTCCCTATCAACTACTTTGTGTAGCAATTGTTTTCCTTCCTTATAATCACCTTCATTATTTCTTTGTAATAAAGTAATAGCCTTATAAAATTTACCCGGGTTGCTGTACAATGCAGTATCAGCTTCAAGTAGAGAAAAACTTTGTAAAGCTTTATCATAATTCCGAAGACGCAAATAAACTATTCCAGTATATTTTATCGCTTCACTATTTGAGGTTACCTTTTTATCAAGCCGATTAAAAATGATTAAGGCTTCATTCAGTTTTCCGGCATTATATAAATTAATTCCTGTCTGAAGGCTATCACCATTTCCCATTGTTACATTCAGCGTTTGAAAGTTTTCCTGTATATAATTATCAGCCAATTGATGTGGTGATTTGTTATTTCCTGTAAAGAACCAGGTCAGAAGGACCGCAATGATAACACTTGCCGCAGCCATATATTTCCACAAAGATCTTGTGCGCGGTTTCATGGTAACCACTTTATCGTTATTGTAAATTTGCCTGAATCCTTGTTTCTTTTCTTCATTGAGTTGCTGAATTATGACCCCCTGTGCAGAAATATAAAAAGCTACGTCAGCTGCAAAGTCTGCATCATCAAGGATTTTATTTTCAAACTGCTGTTTTTCTTCGGCAGTATTGTTTCCTTTAAAATAACTTTCTATGTATACCAGGTTTTCCATTATCTTACTCTTAATTATATAACTTTCTTAATTTATCCATGCACCTCAAGCGGCTGGTTTTTACTACATCTGCCGTTTTATATTCCATAAATACTGCTATATCTTTATCATTGTAACCGTCTGCAAAAAATAATAGCATTTTTTTGCAATTGTCTCCCAATTCATTAAGCCTGGCCCTTAGCAAGTCAAAATCATTTTTTTCAATTAACTGCTGTATTACATTTTTAGCCTGGTCAGAAATCATATCCATCATTTCTGAAATTGGCGCTGTTTGATGAATGCTTCTCTTGTTTGTCGTTTTTTTCCGGATAAGGTCAACACATTTATTATTAAATATTTTATAGAGGTAGGTTTTAAGGGAGGATCGTTCTTCGAAAAGGGAGCTGGTAATATTGTTTATCGATTGCAGAATGGTATCTGAATAGGCAGTGAAAGCATCTTCCTGCTCCAATGAATATTTGTTCATTCCTTCTTTAATCAGGTAAGCATATTTTTTGAACAACTGATTCTCTGCTTGTCTCCTGGCTACCTTATTGTCCCTAATGAAGGCAATTGTTTCATCATCAGCCATTAAGGAGACTTTATCTTCCATACATTATCTTTTATAACACGCTGAGCAAGTTAATACAAATGGATAATATATTTTGTTTTTTGTGCATTACAATTCAGATGGCTTGCACGTAAATTTCTTTTAAGCGTACTTATATAGCAGGTATAAAAAATAAAAACCAATACGTTAGCAGGTGAGCTTTTCAACTGCCACCATCTTTAAAAATTTTTATTTATTTTAAAAATTTTGTTTCCCTGCTTCTCCATTCTGCGACAAATGATAAAGAACTTAAAAAAAAAATTAAAAAACATTTAAAATTAAAAAAATGAAACACATTCTTTTTGTCTTTGTAGCCGGATTAATTTCAGCACTGACACCTACAAATGGCGCTTTTGCGCAAACCTCCAATCTTTTGGCTTCTAAAGACCTGGTAAATAACTATTTTAAAATAGGAAATGCCGAAGTTTCTAATAATCCAAATATTATAAACCTCGAAATGGTAAATGTAAAAGCGCTTAAAAATTTCAGGAAACAATATAAAGTAAGCGATGAAAAATGGAGCCAGGGAATTAATTGCATTACGGCGTCCTACGTATTGGATAGTATGAATGAAACCGTCTATTTTAGCGAAAAAGGAAATTGGGAAGCTTCTTTAAAAACTTACCAGGAAGATATCATGCCAGTGGAAATCAGGAAGATGATTAAACAACAATATTATGATTATAAAATTATAGTTGTAAGTGAAATTGAAACCTTTGAAAATAAAGGCAATCCAGTATATTTAGTAACTCTAGAGGACGCAAACCATATAAAAGAAATAAGAATACAAGGTAACGTTATGGATGTATACAAAGATTTTATCAAGAGATAATATGCACAATTCTCAATAGTTGATCAATAGGGCCGGGCTAATATAATTCAAATTATAGGATGCTCCGGCCTTTTTTTGCATGCTGAATTAGCATAATTTGAAGCGGTAGAAACTTGTAATCTCTTGTTGCATAAAACTTTTGGAGATTACCAAATATCCATGCAAACCATCTGCATCACTATTGGCCTGATTGCCGGCTTAAAATTTTTTATAGTTAATTCAAGCTATCTTATTTTTCAAAATAAAGCGGGCTGTCAAAATAAAAAAAATTTTTACTAAAAAAAATTCTAAAAGTCTATATATGATGAAATCTATTTTACTTTGGCCTTTCCCAAATCCTAGAAATGAATGGGGTAAATGGTTACAAAGAATTTTAGACTTTTGAACTGACTATTTTCTGAACGAAAATTGGCAACTCTTTTCATCCCTCTTTTATAAAAATCGAATTGTTCTAATTTTTACATTTTTCTGTCAAATAAAAAATTTTCAAATTTTTACCAAATCAAAAATTGTGGAATTAGTTCTGCAATTATATTTGTAAAATTTTTTTACATGGAATTACTGCTTAATCCCGAAATATGGATTTCCCTCGTTACACTTACTTTCCTGGAGATAGTATTAGGAATAGATAATATTATTTTCATTTCAATCATGGCAGGAAAATTACCTGTAGACAAACAACGTAAAGCAAGACAGGTAGGGCTTTCATTAGCAATGATCACAAGGGTATTGCTACTGCTTTCTCTTACCTGGGTTATGACGCTCACTGCTCCCTTATTTCAATTAGGAGGACTCCTTAAAATAAATGATCCCGACTGGATAGAAAAACTGACCATTTCCGGCAGAGACCTCATTTTAATTATTGGTGGCGTATTTTTAATTTACAAAAGCACTGCAGAAATGCATGATAAACTGGAGGCAGAGGAACATCATGAAAAACCACCAAAAGCAATGTCCTTCTCCAACGTAATTGTACAGATACTTATCCTGGATATTGTATTTTCCCTTGATTCTGTAATAACTGCTGTTGGTATGGCCAATCATATAGAAGTAATGATAGCAGCAGTCGTAATAGCTGTGATCGTAATGATGATATCTGCAACCAGTATCAGCAACTTTGTGAATAAACATCCTACCGTAAAAATGTTAGCTCTATCATTTTTGTTGATGATTGGTGTTTCCCTTTTGGCTGAAGGTTTTGATCAGCATATTCCAAAAGGATATATCTATTTTGCGATGGCATTCTCTGTGTTTGTTGAGATGATGAATCTTCGCGCAAAATCAAAACAGTCGCCTGTTCATTTACACAATACACCGGAAGAAAATGAAATCAATGAGATTTCAAAAGTGGAGCAAAAAAAATAGGAAATCAGTTTTATTTAAAATCAACATTTTGATTCAAAATTTTTATAGAAAATCTTATAATAATTTAAAATTCTTATTTCACAATAAATAAAATAATTATAAAACCTTCTTTTCATTGTCCAAAACCTCATCATTTAAAACATTGTTTTCCTGAAATTTTTCTTCAATGGTTAACATAGGCTTTTTCTTTCCAAAGACAAGTTTGAGAATGACTGGTAAGGTTGTAATTAAAATAATTATCAGCGCAATTGCTTCAATATGATCTTTAAGACTAAAATCATATTGCTTTAAAACCCAGGCTTGTAAAAAATGACCGCCAAGCATCATAGAAGTAACCCATGCGATACTACCTATAATATTATAGAAATGAAACGTAGATTTTTTCATTTTTACAATACCGGCAACAATGGGTGCAAAAGTGCGGATTAGTGGTAAAAATTTTGCCAAAAAGATAGTTCCCTTTCCATATTGCTCATAGAATTCCTTTGCACGGATAAGGTGTTTTTTCCGAAAGAAAAAAGTATCCTTCTTTTGAAAGATCATCGGACCTGTTTTCCTGCCAAACCAATATCCAACCATGTTTCCAAGTATCGATGCCACTATCACCATAAGGATGATAATGCTATAATGCACATTGAAAAAATCCGCAGCTAATTCGTTTGTGTACAGTCCGGCGGCAAATAGGAGACTATCACCAGGGAGGAAAAAACCAACGAATAAACCTGTTTCTGCAAATACTACCGATAACAAAACATATAAGCCACCGTTATGAATGATCCATTCAATAAATTGTTGTACTATTCCTTTATCCATAATCTAAATATTATAGCGATTTCTATTTATAAATTTGCGCAATATACCTTTTAAAAGGTTGCATAAAATGTGAACTGCCTTTAATAACACAATTTTATTTATCCCGAACATATTGAATGAGTTCTAAGTTTTAAAAGGGTATAATTTTGCATTTATCCATCAATCATTCTTAATAAAACATGGCAAAAATTAGCACTGGAATTCTTTTATTCCGTTACCAAAATAAACAACCACAGGTATTATTGGTTCATCCCGGAGGACCCTTTTGGGCAAATAAAGATGCAGGAGCCTGGTCAGTACCCAAAGGAGAACCGGATGAGAATGAAGATCGGCTTGATGCTGCAATCAGGGAGATGGAGGAAGAGACGGGATTCAAGCCTGGTGGACCTTTTATCGAATTGAAACCGGTAAAACAAAAAAGCGGGAAAATCATCTTCGCATTTGCAACACAAAATGATTTTGAAATAAAAAATCTCCTGAGTAACAATTGCTTTGTTGAATGGCCTCCACACTCAGGTAAAAAATTGGAAATCCCGGAAGTGGACAGGGCGGCCTGGTTTTATTTTCACGAAGCCAAGGAGAAAATCGTAAAGGGACAGGCTCCTTTACTTTTTGAATTAGAACAAAAGTTAGAAAATAGTCAGCCTGGTTACATCAAATAACTTTTAAAGGAATAAAATGCAATCTTTTTGTACATTTGCGCTCTTTTAAAAGATCTTTACATAAAAAATTGGAGACTTGTCCGAGTGGTTGAAGGAGCACGCCTGGAAAGTGTGTATACGGGAAACTGTATCAAGAGTTCGAATCTCTTAGTCTCCGCACTTATTAAAATTCTAGACTGCAAAAATAAATTTTGCAGTCTTTTTATTTTTCAACCTTCTTAATTTCATACACAAAATTTTGCCTGGGTTCTTCACCAAAATATTCTACCAACTGTTCGCCAATCTTTTTTGCACCCAATTTTTCAATGGACTTTTGTGAACGGTAGTTTGTGGCACCAATGTGAAAATGAATTTTATCTACAAATTGAAAAGCATGGTCAATCATTAGTTTTTTCAGGGAATGATTATAATTTTTACCCCAATATTTTTTTTCAAAAAAAGTATAACCAATAAAAACAGATTGATCGTTTTCATTTAAATCATAAAACCGGGAGCTCCCGATAATTGTATTTGACTCCTTGTCAATAACTGCAAAAGCGCCCCCTGACTGCATGGCCCCTTTAAAAAAATTTAAAAATTCATCTCGTTGATATCGGTTTTTATTGGGATGTTGATCCCAGACAAATGGGTCTGAAGCCGCTTTATATAACAATTCAACATCTTTATCTTTCAAAGGACGGGCAATTAAAAGATCATCTTCCAAAGTGGGTTGTAATTCAAACACAAAAATCGATTTATGGTTGCAAATAATTTATTTTCTCAAATATAATCAGTTTTTAAAAGCCGGGGTCTTTGACGGAATTATAATGATAAGATGCATGCGCTATTCCTAACCTTTGTTATATTTTTATAAAGTTGAGCGTCTTTGCCAAAGTTTAAAAAACACGTTTATGTTTTGCATAATTTACATTTTTCTTCGTGCTGATACCCATGACTGAATAAGCAGGGCATGATCCCATCAAACTTGTTGACAGGAATAGGCCAGATAACATCAAAAGGCCACCTCTTATGGAAGCTGGCACTTTTTTAGAAGTAACCAGTTCTATCAGGATAACTGATGCGGCAGTACGAATTAATTTATCTGCCAAACCCATATTCTTTTCTATATTTTGAACTTGCATAACTATGTTTTTTAAAATAAAAATCAATATTTTCTGATGTATCAATATTTACAATAACCATTCCGAAAGGATAATAAAAAGATTAATCTGAAACTTTTTAAAGCAATAAATGGCATCTTTATTTCATTAGCCGATTTCTTTGAAAATATTAATCACTAAATTGTGGATCACCTTAAAAAAAGTAAAATCCCTGATGCAAAAACTTTTTCTAACACTTTTGTTTTCAATATTATTATGGAGCGTATCTATGTCACAGATGCTACAAAAAACTGATGCTAAAACATGGGCAGACAGCGTATATAATTCTTTAAACGATGATCAACGCATTGCGCAATTAATGGTACTACGTGAGAGCAGTTATAGCAAAGATGGGCCTGTATATTATGATTCTCTGATTACAGAAGCCATTACCAGATATAATATTGGCGGCATTGTTTTGTTCCAGGGAAACCCTGAGAAACAAGCCAATTTTTTAAATTATTTTCAATCAATAGCACAGACTCCATTGATGGTTTGCATTGATGGCGAATGGGGACTGGGTATGCGTTTAGATAGTGTAAAATCCCTAAACCACCAGATGATGTTGGGCGCTGTCAATGATCCCAAATTAGTTTATGATTATGGGAAACTAGTGGCTGAACAATGTAAGAGAATGGGTATTCAGGTTAATTATGCGCCTGTTGTAGATATCAATAATAATCCCAATAACCCGGTAATAAATGATCGTTCCTTTGGCGAGGATAAATATAAAGTTGCGGACTTTGGTATTGCATACATGCGCGGCATGCAGGATAATGGCGTGCTTGCTTGTGCCAAACATTTCCCTGGGCATGGCGACGTGTCAGTTGACTCACATTTAGATCTTCCGGTGATCAATAAATCAATGGCCCAATTAGAATCCCTTGAATTATACCCTTTTGAAAAAATGATACAGGCCGGGGTTGGGAGCATGATGATCGCTCATTTATATATTCCTGCCATAGATAGCACGCCCAATACTGCTACATCATTATCAAAAAAAAATGTAACAGGTTTGCTTCGCGAAAAACTTCATTATGATGGACTCACCTTTACTGATGCTTTGGGCATGAAAGGGGTGGCAAAGTTCTTCCCGGGTGGCCAAATAGCCGCCCAATCGTTGATTGCGGGTAATGATATGTTGTGTCTTCCTGAAGATGTACCTGATGCCATCGCCAAAATAAAAGATGCCATAAAAAATAATAAACTGACCTGGGCCGACATCGCTGAAAAATGTAAAAAAGTGCTCACCTATAAATATATGTATGGCATTGCAGATGTGAAAACGATCGATGTTGAAAATCTGACGGAAGATTTAAATATGGGTATTGATGATATGAAAAGACAGGTGGCAGAGAAAGCCATTACTATTCTAAACAAAAAAAACAATGATTTTTTTCCGCTGAAAAACTCTTCTGACAATGCTGTAGCCTATGTTGCTATTGGAATTGACAAAGAAAATGCATTATCACAGAGATTGAAAAAAGATTATAATGCGGCTATTTATTATTTCAATTACAAAGAAGATAGTTCCCGCATTCCGGTTATTCTTGATTCTCTAAAAAGCAACAACCTAAAAGTGGTGATTGGTGTTCACAATTACAACCGTTTTCCTGCGAACCAATTTGGTATGAGCAACAATGCCTTAAAACTAATTCAACAAATCCAGGTAAATAATAAATCGCTTTTGTTAGATTTTGGCAATCCATATGCCCTGAAAAACTTTTGTGACTTTGATAATTTGATCGCTTGTTATGAGGATGATTCTATCACACAAAATGTAGCGGTGGATATTCTACAGGGAAATATTAATGCTTCAGGAACCTTACCTGTCACTGTTTGTGATAAATACAAATTTGGAAGTGGCATTTATATTCCCCGCATAGTTATGCCAACAGCCAGTCCCGAAGAAGTTGGTGTTAATGCTTCTAAACTCACCATAATTGATTCGATTGCGCAAGCTGGTATTGATGCAGGAGCTTACCCGGGTTGTGTGGTATTGGCCGCAAAAGATGGTAAGATTTTTTATCACAAAGCATTCGGAAAATATAATTATGACACGACTGATTCAGTTATGGTAAATTCCATTTATGACATGGCATCCGTAACTAAAATTTGTGCCACTACCCTATCGGTTATGAAATTATATGATGAAGGTAAAATAAAGCTGGATGGCACTTTGGGAGATTATTTACCATGGGTTAGAAATAGTAATAAATCGAAACTTCCTATACGGGAAATTCTATTACACCAGGCAGGATTGGTCGCTTACATTCCCTTTTTTAAAGAAACACTTGATGCATCGGGTAAACCTTTGCACTCACTTTATCGTACCGTGAAAAGCGATTCATTCGGAATCAGGATTGCCCAAAACATGTATATGAGAAATGATTTTCGGGATACATTGTATAAAAGGATTCTCGATAGCAAATTAGGCCCGATGGATAAATACATTTATAGTGATAATGATTTCATATTCCTGGGTAAAATAGTAGAGGCAGTTAGTGGAATGACACTGGATAATTATGTAGCGAAAAATTTCTATGGCCCAATGGGATTGCATTCTATTGGTTTTTATCCGCGGCAAAAATTTGATCTGAACCGTGTGGCACCTACAGAATTTGAAAAGCAATTCAGGGAGCAGCACCTTCATGGTGATGTGCATGACCCGGGATCTGCTATGTTTGGCGAAGTGGCTGGCCATGCAGGATTATTTAGCAGCGCAGCTAATATTGCTTCGTTGATGCAAATGCTATTAAATGGCGGAACTTATGATGGTAAAAAATATATTGAACCTGCAACCATAAAATTATTTTCAGCAT
>JBDTEF010000071.1:0-3040 GCA_039922615.1 Ginsengibacter sp. | reverse complement strand
GTACGTAGCGGCTGTTTTTTAAAAGTGGTATTGCTGAAGTGCCGAACATTCTTTTGAATATGCGGGAGAAATGTGCCTGGTCAGTAAATCCAAAATGAATACAGGCCGATGCCAGGGAAGTTTTATTTTTTACAACAGCAATTATCACGTTTTTAATTCTTTTCCAAAGTAAGTATTGGGAGAAAGGTGTGCCTGTTTGTTGTACAAATAAATGCCTTGTTCTCTCCGGAGAGAGAAAAATTTGTTTCGAAATATCTTCTAGAGTGATCGTTTCATCAATATGCAGATCGATATATTTTAATGTATTTATTATTCTTTCATCTGTTAATTTCTTTTTTTGGTAGATACCGGAAGGAATTATTTTTTCAACTAAATTATTGGCTGCCAGGTTAATTTCTTTTGTGGAAGATTCCGGATTTATTTGATCTTTTAATTCCTGCATTTCGTCACCAGATATTAATGTTTCAATATCAATAAATGATTTTCCATTAAGCATTTCTTTTAATTGCCAACCCATATAAGATTCAGCATCTATAAAGTAAACAAGCACACTGGTTCCCGGTGCTCTGCAAGAATGTTTTATATTTTGATTAATGATAAAACCTTTCCTATTTTGATATTCCTTCTTATCAATTGTGCAGTTGAATGTTGAATTAATACTCACTACTATTTGAAAACAATTGTGGTAATGAATATCAACAATAGCATGTTTTGAAAGAAAAGAAATAATATTTGGGGCCGATTGGTTTTTCATTTTAATAATAATAATCGATGGAAGATTTGATGGGTTATTCCAATTTTGCCGGCAGCAGGATTTTTACTTTCAAGAGCTAAGGCCAGGCAAATACCGTGTTAGATACAATTTAAAATCAACCAATCTCCTTTTTTGAATTTTGTTGTTCTACTTTAATTGGTTTTGAAGCGTCATAAAATTTAAGCTCTGTAATTTCTGCAGGAAGATTAAAGCCATTGCTCTCCAATAATGTTTTGGTTTTTGTAATTACTCTGCCTCTTATTTCAAGCATGTGTCTTCTGAAATCATCTGTAGAAATCCAAATATAAATTTTTAGATTTACCGTACTTGGTGCTACTTCGTCTTCTACGACAAAATTGATATGCTTATCATCATGAACTAACTCTTCATGGTCATCAAGGCATTGCTGAATAAGGGTTTTGGCTTTATTGGTATCATTCTCATAAGCAATTCCAAGGACGAAATCGGTCCTGAAAAATCCATCTTCAGTATAATTAAAAACCGGCTTGGTCAATACATCTGAATTGGGAATATATACACTTCTTCCATCGAATGTATCAATCTTGGTATACCTGAATTCCATTGTTATTACTTTCCCGAATACATCTTCAATTTTTATAGTGTCTCCCACATCAAAAGGCCTGTTAAAGGCCAGGATTATTCCCGCAAGAAAATTTTCCGCAATGTCTTTAAATGCAAATCCAATCAGGATGGCAGAGGCGCCGGCAGCAGCAAATAAGGCTTTGGAAATACCATTCAATCCCGCAAGGTTCAATGCAAATAGAAATATGATAATGATCAATATCATTTTTACTGCTTTGGTAAGAAATCCGACCATAAGCGTATCATGCGCCCTGGCATTTATTTTCTTCCTGATTAAAGTAGTTACCCAGCCGGCTACAAGTATGCCTGCAACAAGAACAATAATGGCTAACGTAATTCTTGGCAATAATTTTAATAAAGCATAGTAATAGGCGTTTAACTTCGAGATTATTTCGTTCATAATTATTGAGTAGAGTGGCAATAATTATTTGACCACCCATTGATATTTTCATCCTTTTAAGAAATTCCTAAAAGGTTATATAAAAAATAGGATCAACTATTAAGCCGTAATTCGGAAAGGTTTTTGGAAAACACTATTTTCAATTCATTCTTATTTTATCTCAATAAACTAAAGATAAATATTCAAATCTTTTTAAAAGACAATTGTAAAATCATTTAATCAGTTGATACTTTTTAGGACGAAATCAACTGTTTTCGTTGGCGTCCCGCCAACATCATTCTATGCAGAAATTTCTATTCTATAATTAATAAAAACGTAGGAGAGTAAGCAGAAAATGCTTTTGGCGGGAAGCCAACAACAGGGGATAAATTTTCAAATCCATTTTAAATACGATTGTAAAATCATTTAATCATCCTGGTATTATCTATGACCATATCCGCCTTGTTACTGGTTGATTTTTCACCATAAAATTTGGCGACTTTGAAAATTTGTTTTGATCATTTCGGCAAACAATGACAACTTCAAATTGTATAAAATATGGCTTCAATTACCCAATTATTTATTTACTGACCATCCAAATTTCTGTCTTCTCAATGCACTTTTTAAAAATGGATTCTATTCAATTCGACTCGAATATGATGAATTAGTTTTTGTCTTTTTAAATTTTAATTCATTTTAAAAAAAAAGTAAAAAAAAGAGCCTTATCCAATAAAGAATAAGGCCCATTAAATTGATTCATTTATTTAGAATGCAGGATCAACCGGTGTGTTTGGGTTGTTGTCTCTTTCCCTGAATGGGTAAGGTAAATAACTTCTTTTACGTTCACTTACCGGTCGATTAAAACGACGCATGTCTTCTAATTTTAAACCGCTCATGTAAAGTTCGATACAGCGGTTACGATAAATCTGATCTAATAAATTGGCATAACTGTTTACAGATGTGATAGCAGGTAAATTGGCTGCTACATTAAATGGATCTGAAGATTTTGTTACTACCGCATTTAAAAAAACCTTGCTCTGCGTGCTATCATTTTGGCGGGCATACACTTCTGCTTTTATCAATTGCATTTCACCAGGTAAATAAACAGGGATGGGAGTTGAGGTGCCATCAAAAAATCCTTTGATGCGGAAGCGGGGAGCAATGGTAGGATTGATACTGGTATAAAATGGTACACGTCCATCGCTTAAATCAGGCGCTAAGGCTGGTGGCAATCCCAAAGCACTATCTTTCACCTGCACGACATTATTAGTAGAAGTCGCAGTTTCAAAAACGGGATTTAAAGA
>JBDTEF010000070.1:0-4551 GCA_039922615.1 Ginsengibacter sp. | reverse complement strand
ATAGGATTGAATAATCTCAATCAAAAATTAAATAACGGAACCACGACAGAGAAAAATGGTAGCACTACGCAAAATTTCAATGCTGGAATTGCCATAAATTGGCAGGTATTTGATGGTTTTAAAATGTTTGCTACCAAAGAAAAATTAGGTGAAATAGAGAAGAGAGGTGAATATATTTTTAGAAAAAATTTGAATGAAACCCTCTATGACGTGGTAACCTCTTATTATGATATCGTAAGATTATCCGAGCAGGCTGAAGCGTCTAAAGAGCAAATAACACTTTACAATGATCGGTATATACTGGCGCAGCGTAAATATGAAATAGGCACAGGTGCAAAATATGAAGTATTAGAGGCGCAGGTAGATCTAAATGGTCAGCGATCAAATTTACTGTCTCTGCAAAATGAAATTCAGCTTGCAAAATCATCATTGAAAAATTTAATGGGCCAAAAATCAGACACCTTATATGATGTGATAGATACCTTGATGGTGACGCAATTACCTACATTATCAGAAGTAAATTCAAAGATTCAATCCCAAAACCCTGATATTCTTTTAGCAAACAACCAACTGGCAATTTTGATGCAAACAAAAAAAGAAGTTAATGCAGAAAGGCTCCCGGTTGTATCGCTAAACGGATTTTATAATTTTGCGAAAAGCAGCAACAGTGCAGGTTTCACCTTATTTAATCAAACTTATGGCCCTTCAGGATCAATAGGTGTTAGTATCCCTCTTTTTAATGGAGGTTTGGTAAGAAAACAATTGCAGGTCACAGATATCCAAATTAAAAATCAAAACATTGCCATAGATCAAACGCGCAATAATGTGGAAACCGCTGTCAATAATGCTTTCATCAATTTCAACAATTCATTAAAGGCTATCGATTTGGAAAAATCTAACCTGGTCTTTGCAACAGAAAATATAAAAATTGCCAGCGAAAGATACCGGGTTCTAAATATAACTTCCGTTGAATTAAGGCAAATTCAGATCAGTTACAACGACATAAAAAATCGATTGTACAATGCACTTTACCAGGCAAAAGTAGCCGAGGCAGGAATTGCTTTGATTACAGGAGAAATTGAAAATTTATGAAAAAAATTCAATTGAGATTCTTAATAATTTGAAAAGTAAAAAAGGCAATTAGAATATTATGTTGGTTAAGACAAATGTCAAAACCTCTTCTTTTGGTAGCTCAGATCTTGAAAATAAAGAAGGTTTATTTGAAAGCCCTTCACAAAAAGAATGTCCGAATAAAAAATTCCTGGTTTGGACGAAAGACCCTTGCTGATTTGGCAAAAGCCCTCTCTTTTATCCCGAATGTAAATGTTAGATAGTCCAAAAATAGTTCCTGAACCGGTATAATACCATTTAATATTTTCCCATGATCCTTCGGACTATTTCATAAATAAAGATGGTATTAGATAGTAAACCTTCTGGAAAATCAAAATTTATTCTGAATAATCAAGCCACTTATCTTTGCTCCATCAAAATTGTTTTATGGCAAAAAAGATATTTCCGATTGTAGGTATCATTATGGGTAGCGATAGCGATTTACCTGTGATGGAAAGTGCAGCTTCTATACTGAAAGAATTTGATATCCCTTACGAAATCACGATTGTTTCAGCACATAGAACACCATTGCGAATGGTAGAATATGCATCCAATGCACTTAATAATGGGTTGAAAATAATTATTGCCGGAGCAGGTGGTGCTGCCCATTTACCCGGAATGGTAGCATCTTTAACAACGATTCCTGTAATTGGCGTACCCATCAAATCGTCCAATTCTTTAGATGGTTGGGATTCCATACTTTCTATTCTACAAATGCCAAATGGCGTCCCCGTCGCAACTGTAGCCTTAAATGCAGCAAAAAATGCCGGTATTCTTGCCGCGGAAATGCTCGCGATATCAGACGAAAAAGTAATGAAGAAATTGATATTGTTCAGGGTTCATATGAAAGAAGAAGTAGAATTAAAAGCAAGAAAACTACATATCCCGGATACCTTAAAAGAAAAGAAAAAAGCCTGAATTTTTTTGCACCTAATAAAATAAAATAGAAGATTAAAATAATTCATTTTATTCAAAATGATTATGGCATTTGTGTAACGTTGCTTCAATTTTAAACCAAGAACTTATGGAGGTTGCTATCTTTTAATAAAATAACAATAAAATTTTCCTGGAAATTATTCATTAAAGGGGAATAAATCCTAATCTTACGCTAAGCCAAAAAAATATATTTCTAAATCAAATATTTATTTTAATTTGTATAATTATTACTTTTAAAAAAAAAATTATGGCATTCAAAGCACAGCTCAAAATTGGAAGCAAAGAATTCGATGTAATTAGTTGCGATTATGCACTCCACAGAGAAGTAGACGGCAAAGGGAGACCTGCCTCTGTTGTTTATGGCGGTACCATAAACCTTGTTATTGAATCATCTGATGACACTTCAGTGATTGAAGCAATGGTTAATAACCAATTTAAACCACTTGATGGAACGGTCACTTTTAAGAAAAGTGATGAAGATGCAAAAATGAAAGAACTATCCTTCGAGAAGGGCTACGTAGTTGCCTTCCATGAATCTTTCGGCACGCTTGACAACAAGCCAATGCTCATCAGTTTCACTGTTTCTGCACAAAAAATTAAGATTGGAAGTGCAGAGCATGTGAATGACTGGCCTAAATAGTAATTACTTTCTAAAAGTCTACAGCTCTAAAAAATACTATACTATGTTTTACTAACATAGTATAGTATTTTTGCGGGTAAGTAATTCCGCTTGCCCTATCCTATTTAATTAAAATTAGAAGTATGGAATACCTGGTTGTTGCACAAATAGAAGTTGACGGAATCAAAATTGAGCATTATACGAGCATTAATCTAATACAGAAATTTAATGCACATCATGAATTTACCATCCGGCTTAATCATGACATACTTGAACAATCGGGATCATTCAGTTTGGAAAATGCCCAGAAAAAAATAGGCAAATCAGTCCTCATTAGGTTACAACAATTACATTTTTCTTCAGATGTAGCTTATGAATTCAGAGGAATTATTTGCGAAATTAAGATGGAGCAGTCAGGGAATTCTAATTCTGATATTGTCTTAATAGGTTATAGTCCTACTATATTATTAGAAAGTGGCCAGGATCTTTCTTCATTTTATGAAAATGATCTTAAAAAGATCGTAGAAAAACTTACAAAACCGCTAAACCAAGTAAATTGTAATGTAAATATCAAACCACAATACACAAAACAGATAAAATATATTTGTCAGTATAAGGAAAGTAGTTTCCATTTCATCAACAGGCTATCCGGTGAATTCAGCGAGTTTTTTTATTATGATGGAAAAGACCTGAATTTTGGCAAACCCACATCAACAAAGGAATTTGAAGTGGTGTATGGCGAAGACATCAGCAGTATGCAATTAACATTGCGTGCCAAACCTATGAAATTTACCAATTACGGTTATCTGTCAAAAACTGATAAGATAGAAAGCTATGATGCTCCGACAAATGTTAACGGAATGGGGCAATATGCAAGCTATATATTGAAGGAATCTGATAACCTTTTTTCAGAGCCGGTAAATATGCCAGTAAAGCAGCGTATTGAAAATAAATCAGACCTGGAGAATTTCGTAAAAAAACAAAAAGCTTCCATGGCAGCAAACCTGGAAGTACTCACAGGCACAAGTTATAATCCGCTTATTTGCATAGGCTCGGTTATCAATGTTAAAGTTTCCAAATTACAGGACCTATCCTACATAAGAGAAGATTACGGAAAATTCCTGGTTATCGGTATCGAACATTATGTAAATGAAAATGGCAAATACTATAATTCATTTGAGGCAGTTCCTTCGGAAGTGGAAGTTTTACCCGTAGCTAATGTAGTTATGCCACTTGCAGAACCTCAGATAGCTGTCGTTAAGGATAATAAAGATCCAGACGGTGCAGGCCGGGTAAGGGTTCAGATGCTTTGGCAAAACGGGAATGACATGACGGACTGGATTAGGGTAATGACTCCTGATGCAGGCGGTGGTAAGGATGGAGCGAGAAACAGAGGTTTTGTAGCAATACCGGAAAAAGGTGATCAGGTTTTGGTTTGCTTCAGGTACAATGATCCTGATCGTCCATTTGTAATGGGAAGTTTATTTCATGGAAAGAATGGTGGCGGTGGTGGTTCCGGTAATTCGGTAAAAAGTTTAACGGCCTTAAGTGGAGGTTATATTCAAATAAATGGCAATGAGCTTTGGATGGTGGACCCGGGGGGAAATTATGTGCATTTGGATGGAGCTGGCAAGATTATGATTAAAGCAAGTGCAGAAATTTCCTTAGTTGTTGGTGATTCATATATAACAATAAGGCCGTCGGAAATCGGAATAAAATCTGCTACCATTGACATACATGGAACGACTGTTGCCTCAATGAAAAAAGATGATAGTACCTTTTTTATGGTAAGCGGAAGCAAAGCGCTGATGAAAGCAACCACAACTACTATGGATGCTACCACAGCGGAAGTCAAAGGAGCTACTACAGCAAAAGTAAGCGGGGCA
>JBDTEF010000069.1:0-5299 GCA_039922615.1 Ginsengibacter sp. | reverse complement strand
ATATTATTGCATTGTAAATATTTACCAACCAGGCCAGGCCAAAATATTTCTTAGATTGTGGTTTCTAAAATTTACTGAAACTAAGAAATGCTGCAACCTTTTGAATTAAGTTATACAAATATTAACCTGCTGGTTTTTCTTGTGATTATTCCCATGGTTTGGGCATTTATTCTCGATAGAAAATTACAGGCTAAATGGAGATTCAAAATCATTTTCTTCGGGGCAATTTTACTACTGGAAAGTCTGCACTTTTTTGGCGTAATAAATCTTTTCCAGGCAGGCGTTAGGTTCTGTGAAAAAATGATGCATGTGCATAATTGTGCCTATGCGGAAAGTTGTGTAATCTGGTGTGTGCTTCTTCCTTTGGTGGTGACTATTGTGTTGGTTTCGCTACTGATGAAGAAGGTGCAAAAGATTAGAATGTAAGTAATTATACTATTCCGTTTTCCTCAATTCTTCATTCTTAATTTTTAATTCTTAATTGTTGGAAGAACTCAATCGTCTTATCCACTATTTGTTGTGTAGCATCAGGTAAATGAGCTTCCGTCCACGGATGCTTGCGACCAAAAACATGATCAGTTTCCAGGATAAAAACAGAAGCGTTATTATTCAGGGAAGCCAAAAGGGAAGCGGTTTCCACTGGCACAGCTTCATCTTTATTGCCGTGGCAAAATAACATTGGAACATGGATTTTCTTCACCGCATTTTCAACATCTAACCGTTCTTTGTTATTTTCAAAATCTTCATACAATTGGTAGTTCAAAGGCATATCCTGGTTGGTGCGACTATTTTTTATATACTCCACTCCTTTCTCACGCCATTGCTTCATCTTTTCTTCCGACCAATTAGTCCAGGGAGTTTTTAACGCACCAACGGAAGCCCAGGTAGCCACGCCTTTAATTCTATTGTCTTCGGATGCTTGAACCAGCACAATGCCGCCACCCATACTGTGACCAATAAGGAAAAGTTTATCAGGATCAATCGCCTTCTTGTATGGATTATTTTCTTCCAAAGTCCAGTCAATCACTTTTTCCAAATCGGTCAATTCCGTGGAATAATTATTTTGCGCATAAGCTTCCAAATCCACAAATTCTTCCGAGTATTCCGGCGAGGTTCCATTATGGGAGAAATTAAATTTTATAAAGGTGAATCCAGCTTTGACAAATTGCGCTGCGATTAAATCAAAATTTGCCCAGTCTTTGAAACCGTTGAAGCCGTGGGAGTAGATGATGGTGGAGGATTTGGTATTTTCCGTGAAAAATATATCGAGGGTGATGGGTTTTTGGTTGGTGCCTAGAATCTGTATGTTTTTTATTTTTTGCATTGGAGGGTGGTTATCTGCAATGAATTTACATCATTGTTTAGGTATATTATAATTCGAAGGTTCATGCATAAATAATTATTCATATGTAGGAGAATTAATAATGAATAATTCAATCTTTCGGAGTTTAATAAACGCCGAATTCATAAGTGACAATATCTTAATGCAAAAGCGGGGTTTGCCAAACCACGAATTCAGAATTCCGGGTGCTCACCCATTGCCTTATTTCGTGGCAACGAAACACATTTTCCTTCTTTGTTAAGAGTAAGATACTAAGAATATCCGGGGGTGTGCACTTATCGCTTGATTTTAATTGATGAAGGTGGAAGTGAGTCGAAGACACTAACCACCGGACGAGTCACTGAAGCATTGAGTTTTCGTCGAAATTATATACATTAAAAGTTAGTGTACAAGCTACGTGTAGATACCTTATTTAAATTGCTGCGTTATTGAATTAAAGAAAGGTACATAGCCTATCTGTCCGTAGTTGTTTATCTTTTTAGTAGTGGGATATTCTTTACCTGTCGTGCGGTCAACAAAATTGCCGTACATATTATATTCAGGCATGGCTCTGCCGGTGCCCCCGTTCGGGCTTGCAACCAAGGATGATTTGCCTTCCCATACCACTGCAAAGGGGTATTTCTTTGTGTCTGCATATTTCCCTTCTTTGCTGTTTATGGCACTACTAACCACTACCTCATAAGGATAGGGATAATTCTTTTGCAGGAATTCAATCATCCTGTCGTTTTGCTTTGTTTTAAGCGGATGCGTTTCTATCAGCAGGGTACCGCTATTGGGATTAAAACCCGGCGGTATCCAGTTGGCAGCATCTTTATATGTTTTGTGGGAAGCACTGCTGGCGATCGCAATCGTAAAAAATAATCCCATTGTAAAGATGGAAAGAAGGTTTTTAATTCGTGTGGTCATAATTGTAATTAAAAAGAATGAAAAAATATTGATTCGTAAGTAATGCAACAGTACCGGAGATTACATATACCATAACATCAAAGTAGTCACCCGTGCCCGGTATCCATTTGTAATTTTGTAATATTTCGAAGGCTATGCACGATACAAAAGATGCAACAACCCAAAAAGTATTCACCTTCCGGTTCCATAGGATCAGCAGGCAGGAAAACAGCGCCCATGCCCACAATGCATCAGGCAACTGATTGCGAACGAAGCCGCTAAGATGCCACGTGGTGTAGATTCCCACCCCTATGACCATGGGAATTATTACATTAATAAAAAGATCAATTTTATGCAATTTGTTCATGATGCTTTACTAATAACGCATACGCATAGCTGCAATATATTTTTACCGGGTTTACTTTAGTTTCAATAAGGAAAGATACCGTGGCGCTTCAGTGAGTCTTTCTTATTGTTAAATGTAATGAATTAAATTTATTTAAATCTTCTGAGTCAAAATAAAAGAAATTAAATTTGTAATCCGGGGTGGCGGTTAAGACAACCTAGAAAACATCAAAATAATCAAGTACCTGTTTCCAGCCACAAGCGATTAATTGCTTATCAATATGGTCACGTGCTATCTGTTCAGGATTCTGATTTAATTGATTTATAAGTTTTGAAAAGTTGCAATAGTTATTTGGTAATTCATAGAAAGTAGAATGGCAATTTCAATGAAAAATGCTTTAACCAAATATAAGAAAAATAGGTATGGAATTTAAGTTTTAGAATAATCGGTTTTATGTTGGAATATATATGAATAAAAAAGATGACGGCTTTTGAAAAGATATCACCGCTCCTTAATCAAAACTTCTTCAACTGTAGTTTTTTATTTGGAAACAATAAAGTTGCCTTCGGAGAATAGCGAATAATCCCGTGCTCAATCAAACGACCTGTTGGACTAAAAATATATTACCTAATGCAGCAAGTTTATGCATTGAATTCATCTTTCCTGCTGGCTGCTGCGGTCAATCTGCCCGTACCACACATACCTTCTATGTTAATTTTCAATACTATTTCAATCTAAACACCGCCCTAACCCCCTTACCCTCACCCCTTTTTTAACATACCACCCACATCAAAAAAAAACCAACTCTTTTACCTTTAGGTATACAAAAAAATTTATTATGAAAAAACTATTCACTGTAGCGTTCATCTGGATGTTTACAGGAGCTGTCGGTTTTGCGCAATCCGACAGCGGATCTCACTATGACCAGCACAAAGCATTCGCACCATTTTTTTACCCGTCAAATGGTAATGAATACCGAAGTGCGGGCGGACAACCGGGGCCTGCCTATTGGCAAAACCGCGCGGATTATAAAATTGCGGTATCACTGGATACCACGCAAAAAGTAGTGAAGGGTTCTGTAACGATAAGTTATAAAAACAACAGCCCGGATGCTTTAAAATTTTTATGGCTTTACGTGGATCAGAATATTTACAGGCAGGATAGTAGGGCAGAATCAACAAGCCCGGTAACCGGCGGACGTTTCACAAACAGATCTTTTACACAGGGCGATGAATTAAATTCGGTTGACATTGTCATGAATGGTAAAACGACCAAAGCAAAATATACAGTATCTGATACAAGAATGCAGGTTTGGTTGCCACAGTCATTGGCTGCAAAAACCGGCACGCTTCAACTTAAAATAAATTACTCCTTTTCCATTCCGGAATATGGTACCGATCGTATGGGAAGATTGAATACAAAGAATGGCTGGATCTACGAAATAGCACAATGGTACCCCCGAATGTGTGTGTATGATGATGTGGAAGGCTGGAATGCATTACCTTATTTAGGAGCCGGTGAATTTTACCTGGAATATGGAAATATCGATTACACCGTTACTGCGCCGGCTAACCTGATCGTGGTGGGTTCGGGAGATTTACAGAATCCTGCCGAATGCTTAACCTCCACTGTAATGAGCAGGCTGGAGCAGGCAAAGAAGAGCGATAAAACAGTTACAATAGTGAGTGCAGATGAATTAAACGGCACTTCTTACTACCCCAAAAAATCAATGCTCACCTGGCATTTCATCTGTAAAAATACACGTGATGTAGCATGGGCTGCTTCCAAAGCTTTTATCTGGGATGCGGCAAGGATCAATTTGCCAAGTGGAAAAAAATCATTGGCACAATCTGTTTATCCAATCGAGAGCGCCTCGGATAAAGCGTGGAAAAGATCAACTGAATTCGTAAAAGGCGCCATAGAATTGTATTCCAAAGACTGGTATGAATATACTTACCCGGTGGCTACCAATGTGGCTGGTATTGTAGGTGGCATGGAATACCCGGGCATTGTTTTTTGTGGTTACAAAAGCAGGGCCGGGGGCTTATGGGGTGTCACCAATCATGAATTTGGACACAACTGGTTCCCGATGATCGTGGGTTCCAATGAGCGCAAATTCCCATGGATGGACGAAGGCTTTAATACTTTTATCAATGGTGTAGATACGAAACAGTTTAACGATGGTGAATTTTACAGAAAAAGTGATCTTCAAAAATCTGCACCTTATATGTTTAGTGACAATGCAGACATCATCATGACCATACCGGATGTAACACAGCCAAACAATTTAGGTATCGCAGCTTATCAAAAACCAAGTGATGGTTTGGATATTTTGCGCAAGCACATTCTCGGCAAGGAACGCTTTGATTCTGCTTTCAGAATTTATGTGGATCGCTGGGCATTTAAACATCCTACACCATGGGATTTTTTCAGAACAATGGATAATGTATCAGGAGAAGACCTATCTTATTTCTGGACAGGATGGTTCTTTACAAATTCAAAACTGGACCAGGGAGTCAAATCCATGAAATATGTAGACAATGACCCAACAAAAGGTGCGTTGATTACCATTGTAAATAATGAACAACTGGTATTACCTGTGCCGATAAAAATAGTACAGGAAAATGGCAAAACAGATTCTATTGAGCTTCCCGTAGAGATCTGGCAGCGCGGTGGTGAATGGACTTTTCTTTATCCATCCACTTCTGCCATCAAAACAATCACGA
>JBDTEF010000068.1:0-9926 GCA_039922615.1 Ginsengibacter sp. | reverse complement strand
GGATAGAGATTTCACTTATCACCCTATTACATTGCCTGCATCCCCCTACTTTCTTACCAATGATAAAATAGTGTTGCAAAAGTTTATCAATAAATTGGATCAGTATGCAGTTTTTATCAATTGGTTCACGATGAATATTGAAAAGGCCATGCTACAAAATGAAAAACTCGATTCATTAATAAGAAAACAATACCACCTCGAATAATATGAGCGAAGAAAATAAAAGGCCAGCGGAGGAGATACCACAAGAGCGGCAGTTAATTAAAACAGCAGATGAAAACAAATTGTCTGTCGGGCCCATTGCGCAAGCTGAAGAAAATGCATTAATTGATCAATCCTTTTTTTGATGCCATTCAATATAAAATAATTATTGCAACGGGATAATAGATTAGGTAGATAATTCCTAATTTTTTAGTCCAATTCAAACATTTACGGCATTCTATCTGAGCAAAAAAGCAGGCCTCACGACCTGCTTTTTAATTTTATTATCAGAAAGATTTTATTTTATTAATCCATCCAGATATTCTACCAGTTGATTGTTTCCGTTTAATTTTTGCGCAGCACTAATGCCGGCAAAAGCTTTTTTGAAACCAGGATCAATAAACTCCCTGTATTGCTCGGGTATCATGTTTCTGAATTTCATGATTTCTTCTACTCCTTTTTTTACATTGGCGCCATCTTTTATTTTTACTAAATAATTGGCAAAAGACAAACTTGACGTCACTTTGTTTTGATCAAGCGGTGCGTTTTTGTAAATGGTATAGAGTGCATCAAAGTCAGACTCAGTGGCATTTGCATACATTATTTTTGAAACCACTCCTCCTAATTTACCCTTGGCATCATTGCTGAATTGCTTTGCCAATTTAAATGATTCCGCAGGCTCCAGGTTTGATATTCCTTCAAGCGCTGCGGCTGATATAGAATAGGAAGAGTCATTTACCAATTTATTAAATAATGAAAGGTATTTTGTATCCTTGGTTTTAGCCAATATAGTCAATGCTTCAGCTTGTACTTTTTTATTTGGATCCTTCACTGCCATTTCTTCAATTGTTTTCAAAACGGAAGGAACGGTGTAACCTTTTGTCTGGTTTGTTTTTTGTAAAGTGAATAACCGCAATCCCCAATATTTATCATTCAATCCGTTTGCAAGATTGCTTAATTTATTTTTAGCAAAATAATCAAGCGCTTCTCTTCTGTCTAAATAATTAGGCGCATGAGCCAACTGAAATTCAAACTCCTCAGCTGTTTTATTATCTTTCTTGGTAGCCAGTAAAACTTTATCTGCATCTACATTTATTAAAGCAGGTTTGGTAGCTGATGCAAAATAAAAAGTATCTGATTTATTTTCTAACCACACATTGTAACGTGTTTTTGTGCCATTACCTGCATACACATCTATCGCAGTTGGAAGTTGAAATATTTTACCGGATTTTTGAGTCTGATCCACAATCACCATGGCTTTTCCATTTGCATAATTATAATTGATGGTCAACTCAGGATTGCCACTTCCATAATACCATTGATTCCAAAACCAATGAAGATCTTTACCGGTTACAGCTTCAAATGCCAGTCTAAGTTGCGCGGCTTCGGCAGACTTAAATTTATGATCATTTAAATATTTATTCAACGATTTAAAAAATGCTGAATCTCCTACATAATTCCTAAGCATATTTAAAATTCGTCCTCCTTTATTATAGCTGACAGCGTCAAATACATCTTCTTTGTCTTTATAATAATACCTCACGAGGTCTTTATCACCACTTCCGCTCATGAGATAACCCTGCATATCTTCAAAGGCATGGTCATCAGCGGCATCTTTTCCATGGCGATGTTCTTCCCATAAATATTCACTGTAATTGGCAAAAGATTCATTTAAAGTAATGTTACTCCAACTTTCGGCAGTTACAAGATCACCAAACCAATGATGAAACAATTCATGCGCAATGGTACTTTCCCAGGCGTTTCCATCTACCAATTGTCTCGCATTTTGATAAGCACTTTCCTGGTGTAGCGTTGCTGTAGTATTTTCCATTGCGCCGCTTACATAATCTCTGCCAACGATCTGGTCATATTTAGGCCAGGCATAAGGTACACCTGTAATCTTTTCAAAATAGCCAATCATAGAAGGCGTTTCACCAAAAATCTTTTTTGCAACCGATGCATACTGTTTTTCTACATAATAATCTACCGGCATTTTTTTATAATTATCTTTTACAATAGTGTAATCACCTACACCCATAAAAAATAAATAAGGAGAATTTGGTAAATCCATCTTCCATGTATCAGTGCGTGTACCATCAGTATTCTTTTTCGAAGCGGTCATCAGGCCATTGCTAAGCGTTACATACTTTGAAGGCACTGTCATGATGATTTCCTGCGTGGTTTTCTGAGTAGTTCTGTCTATCGTTGGAAACCATACACTATTTGCTTCGGTTTCACCTTGCGTCCATATTTGTGTAGGTCCGTCCTTATCTCCTTTTGGGTTAATGAAGTACAATCCTTTTGCATCCGTTATAGCTGCACTTCCATGGACTTCCGCTTCATTTGGTTTGGAAATATAATCAATGTAAATCGTATATTTTTCTCCCGCTTTGTAAGTTTTATCTAATTGAATTCTAAGTACAAATTTATCATATTGGTATTTCAAGGGTATTTTCGATGTTCCCTTTACAAGTGAAATCTCTTTTATATCCATTCCTTTTGCATCAAGTGCCAAAGAATCGGTATCATAAAAATGGGGTTGTAAAGTCACCCATTCTTTGCCGTACATCCATTGTTTGTCATAATCAAACCGAACATCCAGTTTTGTATGAACGAGGTTATTGATTATCGGATCTGTTCCACGATAAATATGTTTCCATGCTGTATCCTGAACGGATGTGTTGGTTTCATCGCCATCATTACCTTGCTGGGCTTTTGCTCCAGCCATTCCTGAAAATAGAATGAAAACCAAAAAGATTTTTTTCATAAGTAATTTTTAAATTTCGGCAAAAATACAGGTGCAAAATCTAAAGCATCGTTATTTTTCGCCAATTATATATTACCACTGAATGCCTGGGAAAATCTGACTTGGTTAGAAAACAAAAAAAGCCGCTATCTATAACGGCTTCTTTTGAAATAAATTTTAAAATATTTAATTAAATAGATAGCGAATGCCTATCTGTCCTTGCCAGCGGGAAAAAATAATGGTATTATCCTGGTAGCTATTTACGTATGGAATTTGATTGGCCGCATCCTGGTATGGAAAAGAAAAGCGTGGTTTTCCAACATTGGGATCTGCGGGATCTGTGACAAGCCCTTCAAATTTTAAGAAACTGGCTGCATTGGCACTAGTGTTAAATGGCGTAGCCCAGGTTTTAGCAACTCCCCAGTTCCTGTTTAAAAAATTACCAAGATTAATAATGTCCAAAGTTAGCCGCAATGTATGTTTGGTTTTTCCGGCGTTTACATAAAAATCCTGGGTTATATTAAGATCCAAATGTTTAAAATAGGGTAGCACTGCAGCATTGCGATCTGCAACCTGTCCCCTGTGTTTGCTTAAATAAGAGTCCTGGTTGATAAAATTATTCAATTGATTCCAGATAATAGTCGATGACCTGGTGTCAGTAACTATTCCACCACCAGTGTTCACCGGTACCAACACGATGTCATTTTGTATCTTAGGGATATAGATTAAATCATTATTTCCACCTGTTCCATCATTATTTACATCGCCGTTGTACGTGTAGGATCCCACGCCGGCAGGAGCTGATTCAAAAATAAGTCCAAAGGATGTAGCGAAATGCTTTGCATATTCCTTTTTATAAGACAATTGGCCGATAATGCGGTTGGGCATATAATAATTAGAATAACCAAGTTCTGGACTGTTAGGGTCATTTTTTACAGGCCTGTCTCTCCAGTTGCCTGCAGCTATTGATCCACCATCATTGATGCTTTTTGAAGAGCTGTTTGTATAAGCTACACTTGTGTAAAAATTCTTAAAGGATTTTTGAAGTTGTAATGTAAGGATATAAGAATAACCTTTGGAATAATCCTTCATTAAAATAGCATTGGTAATATTTGGATTGGCTACTGTGGCACCACCCATTCCTGAGTTTATCCTCGTTGATGAAAACCTTGTTCTGGTGTCAGGGCCGGCTAATGGTGTACCGGTTGAAGGCAAGTTCACGTTTTCAAAATTGATGGCATTCAGTTCCTTATTGTAAACAAATTCTGCAGTCATAATAATGTCACCAGGCAATTTCTGGTCTACTGCTATACTTGATTTTAACACTTGAGGATATTTAAAATCTTTACCAGTTAAAGCAAGGTTGTAAGAGGTATTAGCAGCAGCGGCAGTAGGCCGGTATGCATTAATATCCCTATTGAATACATAAGGCGCACCTGTGGCTGGATTCAATGTATTTGAAAATGAACCAAACTGTACCCCGTTATTACTTGCCTGGTTACTTAAATATACGAAAGGAGGCGCACCCGCAAATGACCCGATTCCACCACGAATTTGCGTCCTTTGGTTACTGAAAACATCCCAGTTAAATCCTGCTCTTGGTGAGATCAATAAATTGGTTCCGGGTCTTTCACCTACATCATAATGTTTGCCGTCTCTGAATGTCAGCGCCGGCACATTAGGGTTACTTTCAAAACTGTTTTTAAATATAGGTGCGTCCACACGTAATCCATATGTGAGCGTAAAATTGTTTTTTATTCTCCATTTATCCTGAGTAAAAAATCCTAATTCAGTAGCACCGGCTTCTGCAAAAGGAAAAGAACCATCTTTTGTTAATGCATAACTTAACCCATAACTTCTTGCAGTGGCCGCTCCGTTTATTGCACTATTGTAGAAGTCTGTAAGATTATTGAATACATATAACCCTTCGTAATTAGGCGCGAAACCGTTTTTAAAACTTTTTATATAATTCTGTGTTCCAAATGTGAGTTCATGTTTACCTGCATAATAAGTGAAAATATCAGAGAACTGCAGAATATTGGTATTGAGCAAATTGTTATAAGTAAATGGCTCATAACCAAAGCTCGTATAAGTCTGACCCGCGCCATTTAAAATATCTACCAAAGGGAAATCGCCACTACCAAGTGATGCTCTGAAGTCACGCAATTGTGTGTAGCCAATTTGCAACTTGTTATTAGCCTTGTTATTGATCCTGGTATTCAATTCTGCAATCAGGATGTTGAAATTGTTGTTAATGGTATAGCCCGCACCACTGAAAGGAAGACCAAAGTTGCTTGGCTGGCGGCTTCCAATTGCGCCACTATTACTGGGTACAATGTCTCTTAATGATTTAAGGTAATTATATTTTATCGTGAAAGTATTTTTTTCATTGATGTTCCAGTCTATCCGGGCTGTTACCTTATCACTTTGCGTTCTGTAATTGTAATTATCATATTGTCCCGGATCATAATTATATTTTTGACCGAGAAAAGTCTTAATTGCATCAAGAGTATCCGAAATGGCCTGAGAGTTAACCCCTGGTACTGCCGTTTGCCCTGCTTTCACTGCTGTCAATGTTGTAGCTGGTTGGCTTATTCTTTCCTGCTCTCCACTTATAAAAAAGAATAGTTTATCCTTTATAATAGGTCCACCAATAGTTGCTCCCCTTTGATTATAATTGAAAGAGGGCTTGGGAATGGTCTTGGTGTTCACATTATATCCTTGTAATTCAGGGCTGCGTAAATAGGTGTAAACAGAACCCTTAAATTGATTGGTCCCGCTTCTCGTTACAGAATTAATGCCTGCTCCGGAAAATCCACCTTGTCTTACATCATAAGGTGAAATGCTTACTTGTATTTGCTCAATTGCGTCGAGACTTATTGGTTGTGAATTTGTTTGACCACCTAATGAACCTGCCAGGCCAAAAACATTATTAAAATTAGCACCATCAACGGTAATATTATTATACAAGCCATTTCTACCACCAAGGCTTTGAGAAGGACTGGAGGATACGGTGCTTTGTCCATTTGCTGAAGGTGTAAGCCTGGTAAAATCCTGGAAACTCCTGTTTATGGTTGGCAGTCTATCCAATTGGGTACGGCTTATCACTTCCTGGCTACCGGTGCGACTATTATTGAACACCCGGTCAGATTTATTTGCAGTCAATGTGATCTGGTCAAGTTCTTTATTTTCAGGTTTTAAAGAAACATTTTCGTTAAAAACCTGTCCTAAGAGTAATGTGACATTTTCTTGTTTTTCCGTTTTAAATCCTACAAAAGAAATCGTAATAGTATACGGGCCACCAACTTTTAGGTTTGCCAGGTTGTAACGGCCTTCTTTCCTGGATGTAGTGGAATATTTTGTTCCTGTAGGTAGATGTATGGCTACTATTGTTGCACCTGCCAATGGTGTATTAATCTCATCAGTAATGGTTCCCTGAATTTCAGAGGTAGTTTCCTGCGCAAATAAAAATGAGCTCATCAAAATCATGATGATGAAGAAAAAAAGATGTTTCATAAATATAATTTGATTGCAAAGTTAGATTGACGAATCACCTGGCTAAACTTATATTATGAACATTCTGTGAACATTTTTTCGGGTTTAAAATTTCAACATCTTACCCTGGCGCGGGTATATAATTTTTAATTGTAGTTGATTCAAATTCAACAATTCTTTTTTAATCAATTTTTCATTTCCGGGCAATGGTTTGATATGAGTTATTACAACCGGAAAATTTTTCATTTCATTTATTCCGGTCAGCACACCCAAAGAATCCATTTCGCTCATCAGCCATTTTGGAGTCAGGTGGCCAAATAAAGCTTTATCAGGTTGCTTATTTGAAAATGATACTTCGATAAACAGGGCTTTTAATTTTTTTGATTGTATGAGTGGCGCTATGGCCTTCCACAAATTGTCGAGTTTATCTGATTTTTCAATTTCATCAGGTCCTGTATCTCCGAGATACAATAAATAGTTATCGTTACTTCTTATTAAAAATGCAGTGCTTTCATAAGGATTTCCATGACTTAGTGAGAAGGCGGTTACTTTCATGTCAGTATGCTGCACATCTATTTCTATGGATGGAGCAAGGTTTACATAATGATATTTTTTTAGTGTTGGAGGATCTCCTTCATCTGTAAAATTTGCCCAACTTTTCCACGTGAAATAATGTGATTTTAATACATCAATTACAGAAGGAAGTGCATAAATATTTTTTGAAGTATCGTCAGGGGAGTTTAGTATCATTCCTGCAATATGATCAAGGTGAGCATGAGAGATCAGGTAGCCCTTGATGTTTTCTCTTAGCACCCTATCTATATTTTTGCGAAATAACCCATTTTCCCGGGCTTTTCTTATCCCTGCATATAAAGTACCAGCATCAAGACACACATAGTCATTTGAATTATAAGGTGCCAGCATGTAGGACGATAGGTTGCTTTCGTCTGCTCCACCTTTTACGCCAAGAGGTATTACCTTAAATGAATTTTGTGCCGATAAAAATACCGGGATTAAGAATAAAAATACATTGAGGAAGAAGAATTTTAAATGAGGGGTGTTATTCAATTGTCAGATTTTTTAAAATGATGGATAGATTCTTTCAGGTACGCAAGGTTGCTATTGATAGTTAAAATTAATTCTATTTTCTACAGAGAGTTATAAAATATAAATAGAATAGTATCCTGGTAAGGGCTGTTATTACCATAGAACCTAAAAAGAGCTATTTTTAAAGAAATCCTATTTTTTGATAGAATTTAGAATTTAATAATTTATTAAATAGATTTGCTCATGGATTTTTCAATTCTTTGGAAAAAGTATCTTTTCATTTGTTCGTTTTTCTTCCTTTCTTTTGGAGCATTTGCGCAACAAAACCATTTTATTTACCTGCAAACGGAAAATACCCAGCTTTTCTATGTAAAAGTGAATGCAAAAGTTATCAGTTCCTCTTCCGCAGGATATTTAATTCTCCCGGATTTGCCAAACGGTACTTTTCAATTGACTATCGGTTTTCCGAAAAATGAATTTCCCGAGGAAAGATTTGATATAAATGTGGTTGATAAAAATGAAGGATACCTCATAAAAAATATGCCGGGTAGGGGATGGGTGCTATTCAATTTACAAAGTCTTGCTCTGATAGATAAGACATCAGAAGTATCTCCTGTAGCAGTTGCTAAAACAGTTAAAAGCGAGGATGCGTTTTCTACCTTATTATCAAATGCAGTTAATGATAGTTCTTTATTTCAGCATGATACAGTAGAAAATAAAATAGAGAATCAATCGGCTATTGCCGGCCAGGTTTTAAAGGATTCAACGCTGCCAAAAGTTGATAGTAATATAAAAGCTATTCAAAGTAATGATGTTAATTTAGTAACTATTAATAATGGGAATGAAATAAATGATACCGTATCGAATAAAATATTGTCGGATACGCTATTGACTATAAATAAAATTAAAGCAGATACATTGCGTATCAGCGATACTGTATTTGTTAAGAGCAAGGATGAGGTCAATAAAATTTTGGGAGTCAAAGAGTCCACAGGAATGGATATGATCTATACGGTAAAGAAGCCCGCAGGTGAGGATACTGTGAGGATATTTTTACCCGCAACTGATTTGAGTAAAACGTCACAAACGGATACCTTAAATTCATTCAATAATAATATACAGAAATCTAAAGACGCTTCTCTCACCATAACGCCGACCATAATCCCCCCTGATTACAAAGCTGCTGAACACACTGCTTCAAATGATAGTATTATGCGTAGTTCGGAAATTCCAGCTGTTGTGAAAATGGATTCCTCGCAGGAAATTAAAGAACCTATTATACCATTCAGAGATAAAAAGGTGGACGAACACGTTCATGATAGTATAACTGGTGTTGCTAAATCGGAAGGTGAAATTATTGTATTGCCCCAGACTGTTAGTTCATCAGAAGTAAATTCAGACTGTAGCTCATTTGCCACTGACCAGGATTTTTTAAAAGTTCGAAAGAAAATGGCAGCAACTACCGGCAGAGAAAACATGATAGAAGCTGCAAGGAAATTTTTTAAATTAAAATGCTATAGTACAGCGCAAATTAAAAATCTTTCTTTCCTATTTTTATCTGAAGAGGGCAAATATCTCTTTTTTGATATGGCTTACGAGTATACTTCCGATTCAAATCTATACGAAACTTTACAATCTCAATTTCAAGATCCCTACTATTTAAACAGGTTTAAAGCGATGATTCGCAAATAATACTTTTCCCGGATGGCCAGATTTTTTATCGAAGTTGCTTATAAAGGAACAAAATTTTCGGGTTTCCAGGTACAGCATAATGCCGTAACTGTCCAATCAGAGGTTGAGCTTGCACTAAATATTTGTTTTAAAGAAACATTTAACCTTACAGGTGCATCACGCACAGATAGTGGCGTACATGCACGTCAAAATTTTTTTCATGTAGATACAGAGGTGGAAATAGATGATGGGCATAAGTTGTATAATTTAAATGCCATCATCTCCAAGGATATCGTCATTACAAGAATTTTCAGGGTTTCGGATGAGGCCCATTGCAGATTCGATGCGATTTGCAGGGAATATAAATATTATATTTATACTAAAAAAGACCCTTTTCTTCAGGAAACAGCCTATTACTTTCCTTACCATATTGATTTTAAACTATTGCAACAGGCGGCTATCGTGGTAACCACTAATATAGATTTTACTTCTTTCTCCAAAAGAAATACTCAGGTAAACAATTTCATTTGTTCCATTCAAAAAAGTGAATGGCTGATTGAAGATAGCAGGCTGGTGTATAATGTGTCGGCAAATCGATTTTTACGTGGAATGGTCAAAGGATTGGTTGGTACAATGCTTTTGGTCGGAACCGGTAAAATTTCGCTGGAAGCATTACATCATATTTTTGAGACAAAAGATTGTTCAAACGCTAATTTTGCTGTGCCACCTCATGGATTATTTTTGGAAAAAGTTACTTATCCTATCC
>JBDTEF010000067.1:0-9635 GCA_039922615.1 Ginsengibacter sp. | reverse complement strand
CGGCGGCTTTGGTGGAGGTGGCGGTGGTGGTTTCGGAGGATTCGGCGGCGGCAGCGGTGGCGGTGGCGGAGCCAGTGGTGGTTGGTAATTTTGAGTTACAAATTAAAAATTACGAATGGCGATAATGTCGAATTAATATTTATTGGTCATTGTTCATTTGATGAATTAAGCTATTTTTCTAATTGTGAAATAGTAATTCAACGATAATCTCTTCTTTATTATCGTAAAATTTATTCCACAAGATTTCTTTCAAAAAATTGAGACACAACCTGTCAATATCTGTCACCTACAACCTACAACCTAACACCTACCGCCTAAAACCTAAACAGCTACTTATGAAAAAATCTTTTATGCTTGTGTTTTCTTTTGCGATTATGTTTTGCGCAATGGCACAAAAAACCTATATCCAATGTGGCAAAATGCTGGATGTTGTTTCAGGTACAACCAAACCAACGATGACCATCGTTGTAGAAGGAAAAAGAATTGTAGATGTAAAGGAAGGATATGTTGCAGGCACAGGTTCGGATAAAATAATCGATCTAAAAAACAAAACGGTTTTGCCTGGCCTTATTGATTGCCATGTTCATTTGGAGTCGCAGTTTTCCAAAACTTCCATTATTGACGCTGTCAGAGAAAGTGATGCTGATATTGCGTTTCAATCAGCAGTTTATGCTAAACGCACTTTATCGGCAGGATTTACGACTGTTCGTGATCTTGGCGGATCAGGTGTAAATATTTCTTTGCGTAATGCTATAAACAGGGGAGAGACGATTGGCCCAAATATATTAACTGCCGGTGTTGCTATTTCTGCTACGGGAGGCCACATGGATCCTTCTGTTGGTTTTAGGGATGATTTATTTCGCCAGTTACCGGGTCCTGAGCAGGGTGTGGCAGACGGCCATGATGAGGTCATGAAAGCTGTACGGTTTCAGTTTAAAAGAGGCGCTGACCTGATTAAAATTGCTTCAACCGGTGGTGTGTTAGATTTAAGTAAAGATGGTTCTGGCGCACAATACAGTATTGAAGAAATTAAAACAATTGTAGAAACTGCAAAAGACTATGGAATGAAAGTGGCCTGTCATGCACATGGCGCTGAAGGTATAAGAAGAGCCATTTTGGGCGGTGTTACCTCTATCGAACATGGCACCTTTATGAACGATGAAGATATTGAATTAGCCAAAAAATATGGTACATGGTATGTTCCTACTATTATTGCCGGCAAGTCGGTTGCAGATTCCGCTAAGATCCCTGGCTATTTTCCTGCAGTGATCACAAAAAAGGCTTTGGAAGTTGGCCCACAGATTCAACAAACTTTTGCAAAAGCATTCAAGGCAGGCGTAAAAATTGCCTTTGGAACAGACGCCGGTGTTTATGCACATGGGAAAAATTATCTTGAATTTCAATACATGACAGAAGTAGGGATGCCGGCATTGGAAGCCATAAGGGCAGCTACTTTGAACGCAGCAGACCTGTTAGGATTAAAAGACGAAAGAGGTTCAATTACAATTGGCAAAATGGCTGATATCATTGCAGTAGATGGAGACCCCACTAAAGATGTAAAAGTTTTTGCCAATGTAAATTTTGTAATGAAAGAGGGTTTGGTTTATAAGCAATAACTCGTAGGAAATAATGGTTAATAGCGTAAATTATTTTAAGATTGCTACTTGTATTTTTAGAAATTTATCCTTTTTTCTCTTTTTTGTAAAGGATTTAAAAAGGTAAGTTATTTAAGTTCTATAATACAATTCAAATTTGAAGTGTGCATTTGATAAAATGATCAGTAATAAAGTTATAATTTTTTTTAAAGTGTTATAATTTTACTGTTTCAATCAAAAATCAATTTAAAAAATATTATATTTTTTAAAAAGCAACGCATTACCTTCAATATATCATAACAAACATTTATGAGAAAAATAATACTTCTCACTTTGTTGGCTAGCAGTCTGCATTCATTTGCCCAAAAAATCCCTTTCCCAAAAGAGGGAAATACAGATAGCGCTACCCTAAGTTTAAATATGAAAGTACTTGCTACGCAGGTCTTAACCTTTTATAAAAAAGAAGATCCTGTAACATATTTCAATAAAGTTTTTGCTTATCAAATGTCAGCAGAGAAATACAAGGAAGCATTAAGCAGCCTTGATTCCTTAAGACAACTTTTGGGTTATCCAGCAATGAAGGAGATAAAAGTAATTGGCTTTCAATTTGAAACTTTTGCTGATGCAAAAATCCGGCAAGAACAAAAGAATATTCCTTTTAAGGAGGCTTATTCAATTAGCTTGCTATCATTGTATAATGCTTTGTCACCCGAAGCCAAGGGAGAAGCAAAATTTAAATTTAATAGAAACACCGAAAAATTAAAAGTAAAACTCTTCGACCTTCTAAATGCCCAGGACGGCAAAGATTCTATAAATCTTGAAGATGCGAAAAATTTGACCAGTTTATATATTACTTATGTAGCGAATTCTCAATGGTCTCCTTTAGCATTACCCTTTTTTAATGAACAGGAAAATTTGGAGTTTAAAAAGGATTTTATATTTGAAGATAGTGTGCTGATACCAACCAGGGATGGTAGTGTGATTGCTGCTAAAATTGTACGCAAGAGAAACGTTGTCGTTAAACAGCCTACTGTTTTAATGTTTAATATTTATGCCGATCCGGGAGATAAATCATTAGCAAAACTAAGCGCCACGAAAGGGTATGTTGGTGTGGTAGCCAATACCCGCGGCAAATGGTTAAGTCCACAGGAGATAGAGCCTTTTGAGCATGATACAAATGATGCGTATGATGTTATAGACTGGATAAGTAAACAATCTTGGAGTAATGGGAAAGTAGGCATGTATGGTGGCAGCTACCTGGGTTTCAGTCAATGGGCAGCAGCGAAAAAAGTACATCCGGCTTTAAAGACCATTATTCCGCAGGTAGCCGTAGGTATTGGTATAGACTACCCGATGCAGAATAATGTTTTTATGAATTATATGCTTCAATGGATACATAATGTTACTAATAATAAACTAACAGACAACGCGGACTTTAATAATTCAAAAAACTGGGATAGAACCAACCTTGAATATTTTAAAACCGGCCGGGCATTTAATTCGTTAGATACTATTGAAGGCAGGCCTAATAAGATTTTTCATCGCTGGCTTGCACACCCATCATATGATGCATACTGGCAAAATATGGTTCCATACAAAGAAAATTTTTCTCAGATCAATATACCAATATTGACCACCACCGGTTATTATGATGATGATCAATTAGGTGCCATGTATTATTATGAACAGCACCATTTGTATAATAAAAATGCGAACCATTATTTGCTCATTGGCCCATATGATCATTATGGCGCACAAGGTTTTCCTGCCGCGATATTAAATGGATATACAATAGATTCTGTGGCTAATATCAATATAAAAAATCTGGCGTTTAAATGGTTCGATTATATTTTAAAAGACAGTAGTAAGCCAGCTATTTTAAAAGACAAAGTAAACTACCAGGTAATGGGTACGAACGAATGGAAACATGCACCATCATTGAGTAAAATGAATAATGACACCCTCAATCTTTATTTTAGCAACGTACGTGTGGCTGCGAATTATAAACTGGCAACAAAACCGGATGCGACAGAATTTATACGGCAGGAAGTTGATTTTAAAGACCGCACTGATACTACACAACCCTGGGGAGAAGCAGTAATGATTGATAGCAATTTGAATGTGAGTAATAGCATAGCATTCGTTTCACAAACATTCGATAAGCCTTTTGACATCAACGGCGCATTTACCGGAAATATAATGGCAAGCATCAACAAAAAAGATATGGATTTGATCATTGCACTTTATGAGTTGAGGGCTGATGGTACCTATTTTACTTTAAGTAATTTCATGGGCCGGGCCAGTTATGCAAAAGACAAAAGTAAAAGGCAATTGTTACAACCGGGAAAAATAGAAAACATTCCTTACAACAGGTCATTATTTGTGAGTAGTAGAATAAGTGCCGGTAGCAAGCTTGTAGTGGTACTTGGCGTAAACATTAACCAATACTGGGAAATTAATTATGGCACTGGCAAAGATGTAAGCACGGAAACCATTGAAGACGCCAAATTTCCATTAGAAATAAAATGGTATGGAAACAGTAATATAAAAATACCGGTGTATAAATATTGATGAAGGAAAATATCCGGTATTTGCAATTTAATTTCGTGTCATTATTAGGTTTTAAAGAATGTTTCTGTAGATGATATCGGTAATAAATGAGTTAGCGAATTAATTACCTGGTACAGAAAATAGCTTTTGCTGGAATAAGCATGTGCATAGCCAGATAACCTGGAACTTCATGATCTTAGTTGAATGAAAAACCACAACTCCGGATGCTCGTTTTAATGATGAAATTTATTATAACCCAGAATTACTTTCCGATCAATTCAAACCCTCTCAATAAGCAGCAAATTTTCCTCTTTTGTTTGTATGTTTGACATTATAGTTCGAAGATATAAGTTTGCTTACTAAATGGCAATTCACTGTCTTTTCTAAAATACAAAATCCTGTAAATCTTTTCATGAAAAAATCAACTTTAATTCTATCCTTATTCCTATTTGCATTCAGTTACGGTATTGCACAAAATACCTATGAACAAAACCTGGAAAATCTTGCAGTCATTCATTTTCCGGCACAGCCATTAACCAGGGATACATTGGGCCAAAAAGTTTATTCTTTAGCAACAGATAAGGCAAATTATATTGTATTGATAATGAATGATAAAAGCGATACTAAAATTGAGCTTAAAAAAAATGAGCTTGATGAATTTTACACTGGCACAATTAACGGCACTCTACAAGCATCGGAAGGGAAACTAATCAGCAAAAAAGATTTTACCGTTGATGGATTGAAAGGAGTCGAGTTTGAATTCACAAGTGATAAAAATCCGAATATTCCAAAACTGCGATTCCAAAGAATGATATATACAGATAAGGGAGTTTTAGCTGTTAACTTTTGGACAAATGATGATAATAAAAATATTTTGCAACGGAAGGATGACTTTTTTAATTCATTGAAATTTAATACAAAAGACCAGGAATTAAAGCAGTATACTTCTACTGCGATATCTTCTGATAGAAGGGAAAACAGCTCTGCATATAATTTAGGCTTTTCTATTGGCAAAATCCTCGGTTTTCTTTTAATTCCTGGTATCATTATCCTGATAATTGTATTGGTGAGAAATAAGAATAAAAGAAATGAAAAGATGGTTAGTGACATCGGGAAAAATTAACTGATTCAATAAAGTTATTGCTCATCAATTTTTAATAAAGAGCCATTTAACAAACAGTATATTTTTAGACAATATTATTTATTGAAGTAAATACAAAATGCACTTTCCAGTGCATTTTGCATTCAAAAAATATGGTCGGCGAAAATGCCATCAAGAAAAATTACAGCTTAAATGTATTTACATCATCCATTGTCATTTTCAACGCTTCCGCAATGCCTGTACCATAGGCCGGGTCTGCTTTGTAGCAATTTTGAATATGCCGTACCTGGATAAATTTCTGTGCATGTCCCACTTCTGCAGCAGTATTTTTAAATAACAGTTGCTTCTTTTCATCTGTCATCAAACGGAAAAGATCACCTGGCTGGGAGAAATAATCATCATCATCCGCGCGATGATCCCAGGCACCTGCATCACCATGCAAAGCCAAAGGTGGTTCTTTAAATTGAGGTTGCTCTTGCCACTCATTAAAGCTGTTCGGCTCATAATGTTTTGTTCCGCCGAAATTACCGTCCACGCGCATCGCACCATCACGGTGATAACTATGATATGGACATTTAGGTGCATTTACTGGAATTTGGGCACTATTTACACCCAGTCTATAACGCTGTGCATCACCGTAAGAAAACAGTCTGCCTTGCAACATTCTGTCTGGTGAGAAACCAATACCCGGAACAATATTAGCCGGGTTAAATGCTGCTTGCTCTACATCTGCAAAATAGTTCTCTGCATTTCTATTGAGTTCAAATTCACCTACAGGAATCAATGGATAATCGCCATGCTTCCAAACCTTGGTAAGATCAAAGGGATTCTGCGGATGATTATTTGCCTGCTCTTCAGTCATTATTTGTACATACATTTTCCATTTAGGAAAATTGCCTTTTTCAATATTATCGAAAAGATCTCTTTGGTTGGATTCTCTGTCAGTGCCAATCATTTTTACGGCTTCTTCATTGCTTAAATTTTCAATTCCCTGTTGGGTCTTAAAAGTAAATTTCACCCAGTTTCTCTCATTCTTTGCATTGATAAAACTGAAAGTATGGCTACCAAATCCATGCATATTCCGGTATGTTTTTGGAATGCCACGGTCACTCATCACAATGGTAATCTGGTGCAATGCTTCCGGCAATAATGTCCAGAAATCCCAGTTATTATCTGCACTTCTAAGATTTGTTTTCGGATCTCTTTTTACCGCATGGTTTAGATCAGGAAATTTCATTGGGTCACGGAAAAAGAAAACCGGTGTATTATTTCCCACCAGATCCCAATTACCTTGTTTGGTATAAAATTTCATGGCAAATCCGCGAATATCTCTTTCTGCATCTGCCGCACCGCGCTCACCTGCAACAGTAGAAAAACGAACAAACATATCCGTCTTTTTACCAATTTCTGAAAAGATATCCGCCATTGTATATTGGGTGATATCATCAGTCACTGTAAAAGTTCCGAATGCTCCGGAACCCTTTGCGTGCATGCGTCTTTCCGGAATTACTTCCCGATCGAAATGCGCCATTTTTTCCAAAAACCAAAAGTCCTGCATTAGCATTGGGCCGCGTACACCGGCAGTTTGCGAATTTTGATTGTCAGGTACCGGTGTGCCTGTTCGGGTGGTTAATTTTTTGTTGTTGTCTTCGTTCATTATAAATTATTTTTTATGTCGGTTTGAATTCTGTTCCAAATTTACCATTATTTCTTCTTAAACCAAACTGATATTATCTATATTCGTATCAATTTTATCTATAACTTTATCATGAACCTACAACAATTAGAATATATAATCGCGCTGGACAAATCGAGGCATTTCGTAAAGGCATCCGAAAAATGTTTTGTGACGCAAGCCACGTTGAGCATGATGATTCGCAAGTTGGAAGATGAATTAAGTGTAAAGATTTTCGATAGAAGCCGCCAGCCTGTAGTACCTACTGAAACAGGAAAGAAAATTATTGCCCAGGCAAAAATAATTATCCAGGAAGCCAACAGGTTATCCGAAATAGTGAAGGAAGATCAGGGCGAATTAAATGGAGAATTAAGAATTGGAATTATACCAACGCTTGCTCCTTATTTATTGCCATTATTCATCAATTCTTTTATGAATAAATATCCATTGGTTAAATTGAAGATCAGCGAATTGACCACAGAAGATATTATTGAAAAATTAGAAAAACACGACCTTGATGCCGGCCTACTCTCTACTCCATTACACAATTCCTCACTAACAGAACAAGTTTTATTTTATGAGGAATTTGTTGTTTATGCGCCCGAAAAGGAAAAGCTTCTAAAGAAAAAATATGTACTGGTAAATGATATTGATGTAAATCGTTTGTGTCTTTTGGAAGAAGGCCATTGCCTGAGATCGCAGGTTTTTAATCTTTGTGAGTTAAAGAATAAAGAAAGAGAATTGCATCAATTGGATTTTGCAACCGGAAGTATTGAGACGCTTAAAAAGATTGTAGAAGCCAGCCAGGGAATTACTATACTACCATTTCTCGCATTGAAAGATCTGTCGGCAGAACAAAAGGAAAGCGTCAGGCATTTTAAAAGCCCGGCACCTGTGCGGGAAATAGGGTTAGTTACCTATCGATATTTCGTAAAAGAAAAACTCATCGTGCGGCTCAAAGATGAAATATTGGAAAACATTCCGGAAGAAATGAAAAAGGCAACACAAAAAGTGGTAGTAAATATTTAAATGAACTATGAATAACAGGTTTATGATTGTTGCTTAATAAAACTAAAAGTACCTAAACGACCATGGAATCGGACGTTGTGTTTTGTCCTAAAACATAAAGGACTTTACGTTTAAACCAGGTAAGGCTTTTCCTTTAAAACTTATAGGACTTATGTTCAAACCAGGAAGGTGTTTTTCAGATGTACTTTTTATCATGGTTCTCAAATAAATCTTCTTGGTTTTTGTCCAACGTTTGCGTTCAAAATAGAATAATTTTATTCATGGAAGTTGTTCTTATCCACTCACCAACTTGCAGTTGCGACAATTTGAAATGTACCCAGGTCATGCATAAATTGATCAGAACAATTAATTTACACATACCTTTAAAATAATTACACTTTTTGAAAATATTTCGATGATAAAAATATTTAAATCCTTTATTTTTCTTCTGTTTATCTCAATACTTTTTTCCATGAAACCACCACCAAAAAAGACGGTGATTTTCTTTGGTGATTCAATCACACAAATGGGAATGAATCCCGGAGGATTTATTTTACGGATGAATGAAATCCTTGCTGGCAAAGGATTATCAGGAAGTTATAATTTGTTAGATGCCGGGGTTGGCTATGATAAAGTTTATGATCTTTATTTGCGAATGGATAGTGATGTACTGGCGAAAAATCCGGACATCGTTTTTATTTGGGTAGGTGTAAATGATGTGGGTCATAAAGTCACGGGAACAGGAACAGACCCTGAAAAGTTTGATCGTTTTTATACCGCCATCATCAAAAAATTACAAGAAAAAAACATCAGGTTGGTATTGGTAACGCCCGCCGTTATTGGAGAAAGAACCGATGAAACCAATCCGCAGGATGGCGACCTGAATTATTACGCAAAAATGGTCAAAAACTTAGGCACAAAATATAACTGCCCTGTAATTAATATGCGGAAAAACTTCCAGGATTACGATCTTAAAAACAATCTTAATAATGAATATAAGGGCATATTGACTGTTGATGGAATTCATCCGACGGATAAAGGGAACCAGTTAATCGCGGATGAAATGATGCAAGCTTTACTTCAAATAAAATAAACAAAAATTAAAATTATCAATTTAAAAATAGACAAATTATGAGTCATTATTTCCTGGAGTCTAAACTATTTTATCTAACAACAATCCTTTGTATTTTACAATTTTCCCCTACAATGGCACAGCAAAAAAATAATACTGAAAATACTATTTCGGAGATGGTAAAAAAAATGACCGTTGAGGAAAAAGTCGGTCAGATGGCCCAGGTTTCTTTAGAGGCTTTGGGTAAAATTGAAGGCAGCATTTTTGTTTTCGACAATCAAAAACTGAAGGATGCTGTTAATCATTTTAAGATTGGTTCTATTTTAAATTCTCCGGGAATTCCTTTAAATGTGCAACAATGGAATGCCATTATTCAGCAGATAGAAAATGAAGCAAAAGAAACAAGAATGAAAATTCCTTTGCTTTATTGCCTTGACGATAATCATGGATCTAATTACATTTTAGGTGCGACCCTTTTTCCCCAGGAAATAGGACAGGCAGCTACATGGAACCGGAAATTAATTTATGATGCAGCAGTAATTACGGCCTATGAATCCCGCGCAGCGGGCGTTCCATGGACTTTTTCTCCCGTATTGGATTTAGGAACAAATCCACAATGGCCAAGAATCTGGG
>JBDTEF010000066.1:0-4913 GCA_039922615.1 Ginsengibacter sp. | reverse complement strand
CGATCGTGTTCATGGTGCTTAAAAGTGTATGCTGTCTTTGTTTGATGGCGTCAATAAACCATTTTGCGGAATCAATCTTTTGTTTAATAAAAATGACGGCTTCCTTTTGACGCTTATCTTTTTTTGCTCCCTTGTCATAATCCTTTAGCATGTCACGGTACCCTTCACTAATGCGTAGGTCAGGTGCATTTTTTGAATTAAGGGTGACTTCTAAAATTCCATTATTATTAATAACAAAAAAATCCGGAATCACATATGTTTGCAATTTATTAGTATCCCCTACCTGGCCGCCGGGTTTCGGATTTAGCTTAATGATCTGGTTGATCACCTCTTTTATCTGATCATCATTGAGTTCAAGCGATTTTTGAATTTTTTCATAATGCTTTTTGGTAAACTCTTCAAAATATTTATCGATTATTTCCAAAGCAATTTCCACGGGTTGTCCATCAGCAGCTTTTCTCCTTAATTGTAATAGAAGACACTCCTGCAGGTCCTTTGCAGCTACGCCGGCCGGATCAAATTGTTGAATTAATTGAATCAATTCCCCTATTTCTTTTTCAGTAGAATCGATATTTTGTCTGAATGCCAGGTCATCTACAATAGAGGAAACGTCCCGACGTAAATAGCCATCATCATCAATACTTCCAATGATCTGCTCTGCCAAATTCCGCTGACGGTCATCTATGTCCAACATCAATAATTGTGACTTAAGCGTATCAAAAAAAGAAGTCTCTACTCTATGCGGAATCGTTTTGGTTTCATTGGGATCGCCATAATTGTCATCACGGTATTTGTAGTCTCCCACTTCATCGTCACCATCATTTACATATTCACTTATGTCAATATTATCATAATCATTTTCACTGCCATCTTTCTCGAAGTCATCTCCATCCATTTCAAAATCATCATTTTCTTCCGCCTTATCATCATGACCATCCTCTGCAGCTTCAAGTGCAGGATTTTCCTCTAATTCTTCTTTTACCCTTTCTTCCAGGTGTGCAGTAGGAACTTGTAACAGTTTCATCAATTGAATCTGCTGCGGAGATAACTTCTGAAGAAGCTTTTGTTGTAAACGCTGGCTTAATGACATAATTAAAAGCTTTGGATGGTTTCTAAAAAGGTGTCGCAAATATAGCAAAAAGTCTTTTGGAATAAAATTTGTGGAGTGGAAAATTATATTTATAAGGCTATCTAAAAATGTTCTGTTAATCTGGCTAAGTCAATTTAAAAATTGTAAAATCTGTTCCTACCTTCGTCAGAATGCCATTGAAAAAAATAATCAATAAAAATTTTTCTCAAATAACGCTGAAATCTTAATAATAAGAACTTCGTGAGTTGCTCTCTTATCCAAAAATGTTAAACCAATTATTAAATAATAAAACTGTCATGAATAAATTGTTCGTCCTGTTCCTCCTGTTCTTTTCATTTTCCTGCACATCATCCCAAAAATCCGGTGACTTTGAGGTAAACGGCCATTTGCAAAATGCGCCTGATCAAAAAGTTTACCTGGAACATATCCCCTTTGATCAGAATGCACCAAACATTTTAGATACTGTTGAAATGACAAATGGAAAATTTTCTATTAAAGGATCTGCTGCTGAGGAAGGGCTTTACCGGATCCGGTTTGACAAAAATGCAGGATATCTTTTTATAAACGATGAGAAAAAAATAGATTTTACAGCCAACGGAAATGACTCTACTGTAAAAACAGTAAAATTTGATTCACCCGCAAGTACTTCATTAAATCACTTAATTCTTTCTCTTGACTCCATACACCTCAATTTGATGAGTGATGCGCAAAAGGTAAAAGATTACGCTGCGCTGAAGAATGATTCATTATCTGCACAGGCGCAAAGCACTTTTAATGCTAATAATGAAGCCTATAAAAACTTTTTGGTTAAAACAATTAAAGAATCGAAAAGCCCTATTGTAGCATTATTCGCATTGAGTTATGCACAGGAAGTAAATATTGATACGCTTCAAAATTTTTTAAGTGAATTGAATAAGAATTACCCTAATAATACTTCTGTAAACCAGGTAAAAACACAAATTGATGCTTTTGCTTTATCTCAAAAAGCGCCTCAACAAGGGAATAGCATCGCTTTAGGGAAGGAAGCGCCCGAACTAAACCTTCCTGACGTAGATGGCAAACCGTTTAAACTGAGTTCTTTGAGAGGAAAGTATGTGTTGGTTGATTTTTGGGCAAGCTGGTGCGGTCCCTGCCGGGAAGAAAATCCTAATGTAGTGGCGAATTACAATGCATTTAAGAATAAAAATTTTACCGTTTTGGGCGTATCGCTTGATAAAGATAAATCTGCCTGGCTTAAAGCAATCAAAGATGATCACCTCGACTGGAAACAGATCAGTGACTTGAAATTCTGGAATAGTGAAGCGGCTGTATTATACAATATTGAAGGAATTCCTTACAATGTATTATTAGATCCACAAGGTAAAATCATCGCAACAGAATTAAGAGGTGATGCGCTGAAAGCCAAGCTGACTGAAGTATTGAAGTAATCTATGTCCGGTTATAAATTTGATTTTTTCATTCCTTTAAAGGACTAAATCAATCTCATTCCTTTACAGAAGGTAGTTAATACAAAAGGAAGTACTATCCAGAAATATTCACGAATCCAGATTAAGAAGATAAGTTGAATAATGGCGAAGACGATGAACAAAATCCAGTATTTGCCGACAGGTTGAGTAGTATCCATTTTTGAAAGAATTTTAAGCAAATATATTGTGTTAAAAGAATTGGAGCAAATTTTTTGCATTTTTACTCACATATTTTAAAAGCCAATCCAGATTTTACGCGTTTTTATAAATACTTTTTCTAATTAGAATATTTGCTTTTTTGCAGATCGTCCGAAAATATAATAGACCAATAAACCCGGAAAATTTAGAAAAAAAACTACGAGAAACCAGATGACTTTTGTTGCCTGATCATTAAAATTACCATCCCCTATTTCGATTAATGCTTTTATCCAGAAGAATAAATAGGCAAGAAGAATAAAAATAATAATCCACTCGCTTCCCCCAGGCATTGCCAGTAAATATTCTGTTTGCATATAGAGTGATTCAGATAATAAATTTAGATAAAAATTTGATTAATTATAAAATTTATTAATTGATCTGAAATAGCAATTAGTTGTATTAATAATAAATTGAAACGATTGTTGCACTCCTAATTTTATACCACATTATTTCAATAGAATTCAAGTTGTGTATAATAGCTTATAATTAAAATTCACACAGTAAAAGAAGCAGGTTAAATTAATCACGCCTCATTTTTGCGCAATAAACCGGCATTATAAAAAATGGATTTAAACTAAAAATCCAAAAGCATCATCATTCTTTTTTAATTCTGTGTAATTGATTTTAAATTTATCCATATTCCTAATCAGTTCCAGGTAATCTTTCCGGCTGGTCAATTCAATTCCTATAAGAGCAGGTCCAGCCTCTTTATTATTTTTCTTGATATATTCAAAACGTGTGATGTCATCATTTGGGCCCAAAACACTATTTACAAATTCCTTTAAGGCACCTGGTCGCTGAGAAAACCGGACAAGAAAATAATGTTTCAATCCTTCAAACTGAAGAGATCTTTCTTTAATCTCTTGCATCCTGTCTATATCATTATTACCACCACTGATAATGCACACAACTTTTTTACCTTTGATTTCGGCGGCGTAATCATCCAAAGCCGAAATAGAAAGAGCTCCGGCAGGCTCTGCAACGATCGCATCTTCATTATATAATTTTATGATGGTGCTGCAAATTTTCCCTTCGGAAACAAGGTGCATCTGATCGAGGTATTCCCTGCACATTTTAAAGGTGATATCTCCTACTTTCTTTACTGCAGCTCCATCTACAAAGGGATCAATTTCTGATAGAGTAATGGGCTGGTCAGCTTTCCAGGCCCTGGACATAGATGGCGCTCCTGTTGGTTCTACACCAATTAATCTTGTTGTGGGACTTAAGGTTTTAAAATAAAAACCTATCCCGGATGCAAGACCGCCACCGCCAACGGGAAGAAAAACATAGTCAATATCCTGTTGATCTTCTATTATTTCCAAGGCAACTGTCGCCTGGCCTTCAATAATTTTATAATCATCAAATGGTGGAATAAATATTTTATTGTTCTCCTGCGTGTATTCCTTCGCAGCTACGGCACATTCTTCAAAAGTATCACCAATCAATTTTACCTCGATAAAATTTTCACCAAACATTTTTGTTTGTTTCACCTTTTGCCGCGGAGTAATTACCGGCATAAAAATGGTGCCTTTACAGTTTAGTTTTTTGCACGAAAAAGCAAACCCCTGGGCATGATTACCCGCACTGGCGCATACAACTCCCCTTTCTAATTCCGATGGAGTAAGTTTACTCATTTTATTATAGGCGCCACGTAATTTATAAGACCTTACCACCTGCAAATCTTCCCTTTTCAAAAAAATATCGCATTGGTATTTCTTTGATAAATTCTCATTATAAGTCAACGGAGTACGCCTGACAATGCCTTTCAGATTCTCTGATGCAAGCCGGATATCTTCTATCGTAATAGGATGGTTCACAGTCTTTTTTATTGCGGAGGTTGGAATGGTTTCAGTTATCAGGTTTCAGGCTTTGCAGATTATAAGGTTATGATATACTTCTGATGAATATTCCATTTTAGGATAGTGATAATCTAATATAAATCCTTCACTACAAACTCCCAGAAAGATACCAACTGAAAATAAATCTATACTATGCTTCAATTTCCACTTCCACAGCAACATGTTGATTTTCCGGCCTTAAACTCCTTACCGTTTTTCCTGCCTGCCACAATTCGCTATCGTGCAATTCTTTTAATTCTGCATTTAATTTTTCCCTGTAATCTTCCTTGCTATTGCTTTGTATTGATAATCCCGCTTCTG
>JBDTEF010000065.1:0-2791 GCA_039922615.1 Ginsengibacter sp. | reverse complement strand
GACTCTATAAGCAAAAAGGATAATGTAAGAAAAGCCACTGAGATAAGTATGAACTATGATTTTCAGAAAAAACAGGAGGTGCAAAAAGCTGAAGAAGTCTTAAAGGATAAAATTGCCCGGTCAAAGCAAACTGCATTATTAGTGGGATTAGGAATTTTCCTTCTGCTGGCGATAGCTGCATTTGCAGGATTTAAAAGTAAGCAGAAGGCAAATGCATTGCTCAGGCAACAAAAGGCTGAAATTGAAAGTACACTTGGTCAGTTGAAGTCTACACAAGCGCAATTAATTCAATCTGAAAAGATGGCCAGCCTTGGTGAACTTACTGCCGGCATTGCTCATGAGATTCAAAACCCGTTAAATTTCGTCAATAATTTTTCTGAAGTAAGCAACGAGTTGATTGATGAAATGAATGAAGAATTGGATAAAGGAGATATCGCGGAAGCAAAAGCCATCGCAGCAGACGTGAAAGAAAATTTAATAAAAATAAACCATCATGGCAATCGTGCGGGAGATATTGTAAAAGGAATGTTGCAACACTCACGGTCAAGCACAGGTGTAAAAGAACCAACCGATATCAATGCATTGTGCGATGAATATTTACGGTTGAGTTACCATGGACTGCGGGCAAAGGATAAAAATTTCAATGCAGATTTTAATACGGATTTTGATGAAAGCATTGGAAAAATTAATATCATTCCACAGGATATTGGAAGAGTGTTATTGAATTTATACAACAATGCATTTTACGCGGTAAATGATAGGCTTCGACAAGCTCTGCCTGACAGCCACTTTCAACCATCCGTCTCTATACAAACAAAAAAATTAAACGATAAAATAGAAATAAAAGTAACGGATAACGGCAACGGCATTCCCCAAAACATTATCGATAAAATATTCCAACCATTCTTCACCACAAAACCCACAGGACAAGGAACAGGATTAGGTTTGAGTTTGAGTTATGATATTATAAAAGCTAATGGCGGGGAATTGAAGGTGAAATCGACGGACGATAATAGCACTCAGTTTATTATTCAATTAACGATGTAATCTTATGTATAAAAAAAATAGACTTTTATTTTGTCTAATCTTTTTGCAACTTATTGTAAACGCTCAGGACACTTCAAGAAATAGCCAAAAAATTGACAGCGTTAAATTTGAACTTGAGAATGCAAAAGATGATACCAGTAGGATAAATGCAATGGGTAGTCTTGGCTTTTATTATCAGGCTTTAAATATTGATTCGGCATTAAAATATTGCCGGGCTGGAATTGATTTAGCAATAAGAGAAAGCCGTAACCGACAGGTGGCAAACTTAATGGCAACCTTAAGTGGTATCATGAGCCAGCAAGGAAAATTTGCAGAGGCACTCGACCTTCTTTTTAAATCCCTTAAGATTGCTACAAACTATAATTTCCCTGATGAAATTGCAAGAGCCAACAGAAGATTGGGTGGTGTTTATTTCGACCTACAGAATTATTCTAAAGCTATATCATATAATCTGAGTGCTTTGAAATTGGATGAAGAATTAAAAAGCAATAGTGTAGGTACGGATCATATCTATTTAGCTAATGCGTATCTAAAAATAAATAAATTTGATTCTGCTTCATTTCATGCTAAAATGGCGATTAAATATAGAGAACAACTAAGTGACATCATCCAGGAAGCGTTCCGCGTCTCCGGAGAAATAGAAGTAAAAAAAGGCAACTATCAAACGGCTGACTCCTTATTCCAATTGGCACTTGATTACGCTGAAAAAAACAAAGATTTACTGACATTATCAGATATATATTCGTCTATTTCTGCCATGTACTCAAAAATAAATAAAAAAGACTCAGCGCTTTTCTATGCGTTAAAAGGATTTGAAAATGGGAGGAAGATCTCATATAAAAAAGGCATTATACTTTCGGGAAGCATGCTTGCTGAATTATATGACTCAACTCTGCCTTCAACAGCTTTTAAATATTATAAGATTGTTGCCAACGAGAAAGATAGTTTATTTGGTGTGGCAAATATTCAAACAATTCAAAATCTTATTTCACACGAAGAGGAAAAGCAAAAAGAATTAGAGGATGCCCGGGTTTCTTACCAGAACAGTTTAAAATTATATGGTCTTCTTACAGGTATAATTGTACTTCTCATCGTCGCATTTATTTTTTACAGAAATATTAAGAATAAACAAAAAGCAAACCTTTTATTGCAGCATCAAAAAGAAAAAGTAGAAACAACCTTATCAGAATTAAAATCTACACAGTCCCAACTCATTCAGTCTGAAAAAATGGCTTCGCTTGGTGAACTAACTGCCGGAATTGCGCATGAGATACAGAACCCTTTAAACTTTGTGAATAATTTCTCCGAAGTAAGCAATGAATTGATTAATGAAATGAACGAACAATTAGATAAAGGAGATATTGAAGAAGCAAAATCAATTGCAGCCGATGTAAAAGAGAATTTGATAAAAATCAATCATCATGGTAAGCGTGCAGGAGATATTGTAAAAGGAATGTTGCAACACTCACGGTCAAGCACAGGTGTAAAAGAACCAACAGAATTGAATGCGCTTTGTGGTGAATATTTACGATTAAGTTATCACGGTTTGCGGGCAAAAGATAAAAACTTCAATGCGGAAATGAAGACAGAATTCGATGAAAGTATTGGAAAAATAAATATCATCCCCCAGGATATCGGAAGAGTGTTATTGAATTTGTACAACAATGCATTTTACGCAGTAGCCCCCCCACCCCCCAAAGGGGGATTTACAACAACCCGCATAAACAACAACCCGACCGTAACC
>JBDTEF010000064.1:0-3414 GCA_039922615.1 Ginsengibacter sp. | reverse complement strand
AATGCAATGGAAGCAAATAAATATGTACCGTCTACTGTATTGGCGCTCAAAATTGCCAGGGTTTTTAATAAGTATGTTGAAGAAATATTTATGCTTGAGGAGACTGACTAATTGATTTTTGTTGAATGAATTATGGGTGTTGAGATTGTGGCTACTTTTTGTTATGTGGAATAATTTTTTTGCATTTCCTTTTAGATAGGCGATATAACTTGCAATAATCATAACTGGTCTATGTTTATCTTTGCCAAATGAGCAACATAAGAGTAAGATTTGCACCAAGTCCCACAGGTGGTTTGCATCTTGGCGGTGTACGTACCGCATTATATAATTATTTATTTAGTAAAAAAAATGATGGCACTTTTGTAATGAGAGTAGAGGATACAGATCAGACAAGGTTTGTAGAAGGAGCAGAGAAGTACATTGAAGATTGTTTGGCCTGGTGTGGCATTTCTCCTGATGAAGGACCAATGAAACCCGGTAACTATGGGCCTTACAGGCAAAGTGAACGTAAATCAATTTACAGGGAATATGCGGAAAAATTAGTTGAATCGGGTCATGCTTATTATGCATTTGATACGCCGGAAGAGATAGAAGAAATGAGGGAGAGATTGAGGCTGGATGGAAAGCATAACCTCCAGTATGGATTTCATAATCGCTTTACCATGCGCAATTCCCTGACATTGTCGAAAGAAGAAACCGCCGCATTATTAAAAATAGATTTTCCACATGTTATCAGGATAATGATAGAACCTTACGAATTTGTGCGGTTCAATGATATGATCAGGGGCGATATTGAAATGTCCACCGATGGCGTAGATGATAAGGTATTGTTGAAAGCAGATGGTATGCCAACCTATCATTTGGCGGTAGTGGTTGATGATTATTTAATGAAAATTACCCATGCATTTCGCGGTGAAGAATGGCTGCCAAGTGCACCTGTTCATGTGCTGCTGTATAAATATTTAGGTTGGGAAAATAGGATGCCACAATGGGCACATTTACCATTAATTTTAAAACCTGATGGTAATGGAAAGCTCAGCAAACGTGATGGGGAGAGGCTGGGATTTCCTGTGTTTGCCATGGAATGGAATGATCCTGTAAAAGGTGAAATAGGTGGTTTCAAAGAATTAGGATTTTTACCGGAAGCTTTCTTAAACATGCTTGCGCTGTTAGGTTGGAATGATGGTACAGAACAGGAGATTTTTACATTACCGGAAATGGTAGAAAAATTTTCAATGGAAAGGGTGCAAGTGCATGGTGCTAAATTCGATTTTGAAAAAGCAAAATGGTTCAATCATGAATGGATAAAAAGATTGGACATAACTGATCTGACCGCACGTGTTAGGGAATTTTATTCACAGGAAGGTTTTGATATTTCTGATAAAGAGAAGACAGAAAATGTTGTCAGTTTAGTACGGGAACGTTGTACATTGTTGACAGATTTTATCACTCAGTCTTCTTTCTTTTTTACAACACCGCAGGATGTGGATATAAGCTCGATACAATCGAAATGGACCGAAACGAAAAATCAATTTTTTATTGAATTGATGCGGGCATATCAATCATCTGTTTTATGGCAGCATGATGATCTTGAGAGGGAATTTAAAGAACTGGCTTCAGTGCACCAATTAAAGCCGGGAGAATTAATGTTACCCTTGCGTGTAATGCTTGTTGGCGGCAAATTCGGTCCTGGTGTTTTTGATATTGCCTCAGTGATCGGAAAAGAAGAAACGGTAAAAAGAATAGAAAATAGTTTGAAACTTTTGGAAAAAAAATAAAAATAATCCTGTTAAATTCAAAGAATGTTTACTATTTTTTGAAGAGTAATCATAAAGCTGACTTTGGTTTTTGCCGCTCAATCCATAGACGAAATTATAAACCTTATTTAAAGATAAGTACCTGCCAAATTGGTAAAAATGATTTTTTTTATAATTGGTTAACTATTAAATCAGGCAAATCAACCGGAAATTCAGGGTATTTTTACAATGCCAATAGGTATGCTTGAAAAGCGGCAAGTTTTTTACCTTTAGGAAATAGCCTTGTTTTATTGCGACTACGTTTATTAATTTAAACATAGAAACTAATCGGTAAATTTGGCGCTTTACAATTCCACAAATAAATTACAACTTTTCAAAATATGCATAAAGGTTTTATTAAAAAGGCGGCTTTTATTGGCGCTCTCTCTGTCGCAATGGGCGCTTTTGCGGCTCACTCGTTGAAAGAACTAATATCTGATTATGCGCTGGGTATTTTTGAAACTGGTGTTCGGTACCAGTTTTATCATGTATTCGCTTTATTGGCTGTAGGCATATTATATAAAGAATACCCGGGGAAATTATTGAAGTGGGCAGGCGGATTATTTGTTGTGGGAATTATTTTATTTTCAGGATCACTTTATATGCTCACCGCGGTGAAAGCCTTTGTGCAACCGGGTTACAATTGGGTGGGTGCTATTACTCCATTTGGCGGAGTTTGCTTCATTGCCGGATGGATATGTTTATTCATTGCCGTTTCAAAGAAGACCAAAGTACTTCACCTGCAAGGATAATAAATACATTTTAACTAACTAAGAATTACTGCTTTTTTTATATTTGCTACCAATGGCTACTAAACCTAAAAAAACGATCAAATCCAAAAAACCGGATGCTTCCACCATGAAGGCAGATAAGGTAGAAAAGGTTGATGTGAAAAAATTAATGAAAGATGAACGTTCGCATAAAATAGCGGGTACATTTTTTATTTTAATGTCACTTCTTCTTTTTATTGCTTTCACTTCTTATTTATTTACCTGGCAGCAGGACCAATCCAAAGTTCTGCAGGGGGCAAAAATATTATTACCTGCCAATGACCAACCTATGGCGAATGCTTTGGGTACAGCAGGCGCGTATCTTTCTGATGTTTTCTTTCGCTCCGGATTTGGAATTGCTTCATTTTTGTTCTGTCTCTTTTTCTTTGTAGTTGGTATCAATTTATTTTCTCCCAAAAAAATATTTTCAGTTAGCCGGAATGTTCGGTATGTAATTGCCGGCCTGGTAGTCATCAGCGTTTGCGCTTCCTTCCTGATGCATACGCCACATACGCATAATTTGACTGCCGCCAAACCTGAATTCTTTTGGGGTGGCAGAGTAGGAGATATGATAAATACATGGCTTCAACAGATGATTGGTTATGTAGGCACAGCGGCTCTTCTGTTTGTTTGCTTATTGAGTTACATTATCTGGCGTTTTAATCCGTCATTTAATTTCAAAAAGCCTGAATTCCCGAAGAAAGATATTTTCCCTTCATTTCAGGAAGAATCCACCCCGCCGCTTTCAGAAGGGATGGTTGTAGATAAATATGCAAAAAGTCAGAAATTTACACCTATTACAAAAGATGAAAACGAATCAAAGGGCTTTAATGATGAGTTTGAAGTAT
>JBDTEF010000063.1:0-5373 GCA_039922615.1 Ginsengibacter sp. | reverse complement strand
TTAAACAACAAAAAGCTTTCTCAATGGCAGAATCACTTTTATTATCAGTATTCCAAAAGGCATCATGCTCCATCCCTAGTGGCATCCATAATTTTTCCTGCAAATAATGGGATATTGTCTGGTGAGTTGCTCTTTCGAGAATCAATCCTAACAACTGGTAGTTTTCACTTGAATAATTAAAATGTAATCCGGGCGCTTCTTCAATATTTGATTCCATCATTTTCTCTCTTAATGTAGTGGTGTAATAGAATTGCGCATTATCGGAATTCGGGTTATAAATCTTTTTTGAAAAATGAATACCTGAAGTATGTTTTAATAAATTCTCAATCGTTATTTGGCTAAACCGCTTGTCTGTAAATTCCGGGATAAAATCCGTAATGGGTTCGTGAACACTTTTAATTTTGCCTTCCTGGATGGCTATGCCGATTAGCGTAGAAACAAAAGTTTTAGCTACTGAAAAACTGGAAACTGTTGTACTATCATTGTATTTTGGCGCATAATATTCATACAATATAGAATCATTTCTTACGATCATAAAAGAAATGGTGTTGTGTAATTTGACCATAGAATCCAGAGCTACACCACTTGCATCTATATAATGGTCATCAACCTTTATTAATTCTCCCAGTTTATTTTTACCGTTATCATTGATAAAATGAAAGGTGCTATTTCCCTTTTTTATGATCCTTCTTGGAAATAGGTTTGAATTATTTTCCTTTGGAATATTGTATTCCAGCGGCCGGATAATTTTACAGGAAGCCAGGAAAAATGATAGAAATAGCAAAACTTTAAAAGACATTCTTTAAGTTTTTAGCGAGTATAATTAAACTGCAGATAATTCCGCCTTGTTACTGTTTTTACTCTGCTTTAGAGTTAAATATACAACTCCAGCGATTATTATAATAAAAAATACAATGTTTATTATCACCAATGAAATTCCCAATCCGCCATCTTTTGGTTGTTGTATTAGAAGATCTCCTAGAGAAGCACCGATTGGCCGGGTTACAATAAATGCGATCCAAAATGCTAGTACACCGCCTATTACTTTATAATATGTCAGGATGCCAGCTAAAATAAAAATAGAACCAAAAAGAATTAAAGAGTTTAAATAGCCAAACTGTAGATGTTCTGATACGGTGTCGCCAACGCCTGTTCCTAAAGCAAATGTGGTTAAGACAATCCACCAATAGAATCTTTCTCTTTTATCATTATTTATAGAATGGATAGAAAGTGTATTCTCTTTTTTATACCATAGATAAAATAATAATCCCATAGCTACAGCGAAAACAACATCAAGTACAATAATTGAAACATTTAATTTTTCAACCAAAAGATCAGTAATCAGCGTTCCTTCAATACTCATCATCACAATAAGTAGCCAATAGGAAGGTGGATAATATTTTTTTTGTTTAAAATTCCAAAAAGTAACGCCAATTGTAATTACTCCCATGATAATGGCAGTTAGCGTGAGGCCCAGGCCTAAATTATCTGAAAAGTAGTCAGCAGCAGTTTCCCCTACAGTTGTTGATAAAATTTTTATTATCCAAAATAAGACGCCTAATCTAGCGACTCTATTTATTAATTTTTCATTCATGATCTTACTTTTAGCATTTTTTTATTATCTCAATAACCTATTTTATTATTGATTTATACAGCTTTCATATTGTTATTTTCTTTATCCAATTTTCTTCATCTAATTAAATCCTCCTGCATCATTTACTCAATTAGGCATAAACATTTAAATTAGCCACTATGAAATGTTTTAACGGGATACCGGATTTTACTTTTAGTGACAATTGTATTTTCTGATTATGACCATAGTCTTTTCAATTAAAATGTTATTCATTATATTTTGAAACATCGGTAAATCTACAATCCCATTCTGAAGGGAAACTGAAGCATCGTATGGGAAAAAATAAACAATTAATTAACTGTAATATTGAACCACAAATTTATGTTCAGGAAATTTTGGCTTCAAATTTCCTACAGTATTTAAAACTAAATTGCACTGTTTTAAAAATTATAATTCAAAATTATGCTGATACAATTATTAAGAATTAAGATCCAGGAACTGATTGTATCCGAAAGTTCAGCAGCTTATCCGGGTAGTATTGCCTTGCCTTTGGAAATTATTAAGGCTACAGGACTTAAATTATTTGAGAAGGTGCATGTTAATAATTTAAGCAATGGTAACAGGATTGTTACCTACGTTGTCAAAAGTTCAAAAGAAGGTTACGTTTCCCTAAATGGTGCTGCATCGAAAAAATTCAATAAAGGTGACAAGATCCATGTGTTGGCATATGGATATATGGATTCAGAAGCAACTGAGGAGGATTTTCGTCCTTTGATATTGTATGCTGATGCTAATAATAGAATGCTTGAGGTAAAAGAATACACCATTTAAATTTTAAGTAGGTTGAAATCATTTCTTGGGCAATTTACGAACTGGCATCATTGGCCAAACCATCTTTTTTATTTTCCGATTTCTTTTATGTGGCTTTGGTATTGTCTAAAAAGCAAATCATTGTGGTTCTTTAGTGCATCTAATCCTACATTAACTTTCGGAGGTTTTGATGGTGAATGTAAAGAAGAAATGTATTTACAGCTTCCGGAAATTTACTATCCTAATACACTATATATTGAAAAAGGACGCAACGCTGCACAGGAAATTTTAAACGTTGCAAAGAATGGTTTTAATTATCCTTTTATCGTGAAACCCGAAATAGGTACATCGGGTCTGATGGTAAGAGGAATATGGAACGAAAGCCAATATAAGGACTACCACAATCTCATTCCGGTTAATTATATGGTGCAGGAATTTATTTCGTATCCCCTGGAAGTATGTATTTTTTATCATCGTCATCCCACCGACAAGAAAGGGAAAATATCCGGCTTTATTTCAAAACAATTACCTGTGCTTACCGGCGATGGTATTTCCACCATTAAAGAGCTCTTGCAAAAGTACCAGGAATTAAATCTTTATACCAGTGATGTACGTAAGGAATTATTTTCTTCGGAAGAAATCTTAAAACCGGGAGAAATATTAAATCTGACTGTGATAGGCAACAGGTCTCACGGTGCTACATTTTCTGATTTGGCGGAGCATATAGATGATCGTTTACTGGATGTATTTGATGCGATAAGTCACTCTACTAAATTTTATTATGGCCGGTATGATATTATGTGCCGATCGGTTGAAGATTTTAAGAAAGGAGATCATTTTGTAATTTTAGAATTCAACGGCGCAGGCGCAATACCCAATCATGTTTTTGCCGGGAATTATACACTTTGGCAAGCATATAAAGAAATTGTCAGGCATTGGAAAATATTGCATGAGATCAGCAGTTATAATCACAGGATGGGAATCTACTATTGGCCCTTCATGGATGGTTACCGTTTTTTAGGGAAAGCTAAGAATCATTACAAAACTTTAAGGAAATGTGATTCAATGTTATCTTACTAAAAAATCTACTAGATAGTTTAAATAAATTTAATGTAGACCATCCATCATTTACGCGGCTATAAAATGGCTATAATCAATGGACATAAAATAACTATCTATTACCTCACATTTCTGAAAATAATTTAACAGTAATTCCATCAGCAATTAATTTTCCTTTGTCTGTCAAATAAACCTGGTCTTCATTTCTGATTATATTTTGTTCTTCTATTTCTACTTCTATAATTTTCTCAATCCTGGTTTTATCTTCTAAAGAAAACCGGGCTTCAATATATTTGAGATTGATGCCCTCTATCGTTCTTAGAGAAACCATCACGTATTCATTCAGCATTTGAGAAGCAGTAAGGTTTTCTTCTTCAAATGGTATCAGGTCTTTTCCAATTGCCTGGATATAAAGAGAATTATTAGCAACATTCCACATCCTGTTTTTGCCATCGTAAGAATGTGCCGATGGACCAATTCCTATGTATTTCTTTCCTTGCCAATAACTACTATTGTGGCGACTGCGATATCCTGGTTTTGCAAAATTTGAAATTTCGTAATGCTCGTAACCCGCATCCGTCATCATTTTCATTAAAATGGCATATTGAACAGCCTGCAAGTCATTGTCGATATTTTTTTTCTTTTTTAAGGCGATCATTTTATAAAGTGCCGTCTTTGGTTCTACTGTCAAAGCATAGCAGGCAATATGAGGTACATTCAAGTCAATAACGGTTTGTACATTATCGATCCATTCCAAATTACTCAATCCCGGAATACCGAAAATGAGGTCGATAGAATAATTATGAAATCCTACATCGATAGCAAGCCGGATACAATTCAAAGCCTGCAGCGAATTATGTACTCTATTCATCCACAATAAATCCCTTTCTATAAATGATTGTATGCCGATACTTAAGCGATTAATGCCGGCATGTTTCCATCTCTTCAAACTATCGATAGTAATGTCATCCGGGTTAGCTTCTAACGTAATTTCAACATCTTTTTCTATTGTATAATTTTTTCCAATCGATAACAAGATCCTTGCAATTTCCTCGGGAGTAAGTAAACTGGGCGTACCGCCACCAAAATAAATGGTTTCTATTGTTTCATTTTGGTTAATGATGGAAATATCTTGCCGATCTGAAATTTTACGCAAGTCCAATTCTTTGCAAATGGCATCTGTCATTTTATTTTTTAACTCCATTGTTGTGGAAAAATGAAAATTGCAATAATAACAAGCTTGTTTGCAAAAAGGAATATGAATATAAATGCCCGGCAGAATATTTTATTTATTAATTATTAAATTATGGCAAAGGTGCAGAAAAATTTTCCATCATATTGTTTCGCGTTCCACGAATCAAAGCTAAATACAAATCATGCATTCAATTTAAAAATATCAGAACCTAATACCTAATTCCTATTACCTGATAGCTGAAACCTGAAACCTGAATCCTGTTGCCTTCCAAACATTCTCATTTCCTTTCAATAATTCATTTTAGTTTTGAAGCATACTTTATCATGCCATACCCCAGGAAATATCTGAACAAAATTGTTTTGACTGTAATAATAATTATGTTCCTTATTCCCAATAATGTATTGTCTCAAAAATTGTATGCAGTGGATTATCATTTATTGCCAAAAGATAGTCTTGCTGAAGGTTTGCCAAAAAAAATGTTGCATAGTTTTCAATCCAGGGATGAAGCACAGAATTATATCACGAATCTTCCTTCCTTACTTTCCCTGGATGGCTTTATAGGTTCTTCAATTGATTCTGTTAATTATGATTCTGCAAAGGCTTCCGTTATTTTGTTTTTAGGTGCCAGGTACAAATGGTCGAATTTGCAGTTGGATAGTATTGAACCGGCTGCATTGGAAAATATATTTCCAAAAAAACTTCCTGTGAATGAAGATATTGTTTTTGGCAAAGGCCT
>JBDTEF010000062.1:0-8733 GCA_039922615.1 Ginsengibacter sp. | reverse complement strand
AAGATCCCAAATACATGGATGCTGCCGATGCATTGGCTGTGGCTGTCTGTCATCATTTCCAGGGAAACATGCTGGTTAATAATAATAAATTATCAGTTAAGAAAGTGAGTGGGTGGAAAGATTTTTTGGTACAGAATCCGGGGAAGATTAAAGTGAGGTGAAAATTTGTCAAATTCTTAAAATTTGAAGGTAATTCTTTTTGTAGCAGGTAAAAGGGAAATGGATAACCTTAATTTCAGTGGATAGATTTTAATAATCTTCGCCTAGTATAAATTTTCTAATAATTTTTTCTGTGTGGCTTCCAATTCAGTATTTGTAGGAGATAATTTTTCCTTAGTAAAATTAAGATCGTCAGCAGATTTTAAAGGAACAAGGTGCACATGTGCGTGCGGAACTTCAATACCAATCACACTGATTCCACACCTCTTGCAGGAAAACGATTTTTCAATAGCTAAAGCAATTGGTTTGGCAAATAATAAAATTTCAGCAAGGTAATCATCCGGCACATCCCAGATTCTGTCTATTTCTACTTTTGGAATCACCAGTGTATGCCCTTCCACCAATGGATTAATATCTAAAAAAGCATAAAATTTTTCATTTTCAGCAATTTTAAATGAAGGAATATCTCCTTTAATTATTTTTGAAAATAGTGTCATAATGTGGATTAAAGAAAGGCTTTAATTTAAGAATAAATGCGTGATTATATAGTCAATAATTCTTATCAGGTCGTGATGTTTTCTATCTTAAATTTAATACTCCCGGAAGGAACTTTTATTTCGACAATATCTCCTACGCTTTTTCCCAACAAACCATTTCCAATTGGAGAAGACGCAGATATTTTCTTAAGCTTTAGATCTGCTTCTTTTTCTGAAACGATTTGATAGGTTACTTCTTTATTGATGTTTAAATTAGTGAGCGTAACCTTCGTAAGGATTGAAACTTTGCTAGTATCGATTGTAGATTCATCCACTATTTTAGCAGTTGCAATAATACCTTCCAATTGTTTTATTTTAGCTTCAAGCATTCCCTGTGCTTCTTTAGCAGCGTCGTATTCCGCATTTTCTTTCAGGTCGCCTTTTTCACGTGCCTCGCCGATTGCTATTGAAGCTGCCGGCCGCAATACACCTTTCATATTTTGCAGCTCTGCCTGCATTTTTTCGAATGTTTCCTGTGTAACGTAGTTTGCCTGGATCATATATTAATATTTTAAAAAATCTTTTTGAAAGTGACTAAAAAAAATACAACGCCCTAAATTTACTAAGGCGTTGTATCTCACAAATATAATTAAAAATATAATTAAATGTAGGCCGCTAATTTTTTCAACAAAACATTACCCATTTTATAAAATGCTTCTTTGCTGTAGCCGGCAATATGAGGAGTAATAATTACATTTCCCCTGGCGAGAAGATCATTTAAATCGGCTTGTTCCTCTGATGTATAATTTTGTAATTTTTCATTTTCCAAAACATCCAACCCGGCTCCTGATATTTTACCAATTTTTATTGCCCGAATCAATGCTTTCACATCAGTAACCTTCCCCCTACACGTTGATAGAAATATGGGAGATTTTTTCAGCGCATTAAAAAAAGAGTCGTTGGCCATATGTAATGTTTCATCTGTGAGTGGCACATGGAAACTAATTACATCTGATTCTTCCACTAATTCATGAAAGCTGGATTCTATCACCTTTTCATCTCCGAATCCGGATTTATATTTATCATATGCCATAATTTTAAGATCAAATCCTGAAAGTACTTTCGCAAATGCTGATCCTGTATTTCCATAACCGATTATCCCTATCGTTTTCCCTTCAAGTTCAATTCCCCTGTTGGCTTCCCTGATCCATTTACCTTCTTTTATTTGTTGTGCTGAGATACAAATTTTATTTGTAAGATTAAGTAATAATCCTAAGGCATGCTCTGCTACAGCATTTCTATTACCTTCAGGACTACTTACACAAATAATTCCTTTTGAATTGGCATAGTCAACATCTATTAATTCCATCCCACTTCCTAATCTTCCAATCCATTTTAATTGGGAGGCATTATCAATCATTTGCCTGTCTATCTTTAAACGGGTCGTAACTATTAAGCCTTTTGCCCGGTGAATAATATCTTTTAATTGCTCATAGTTAATTTCAGGGAAATCAAGAATTGAATATCCTTTTTCTTTTAATGTCTCAGATATATAGGAATGCGCTTTGGCAGTAATAATTACATTTTTTTCCATTTCTACTAAATTATTCGCATGCAATCATACTGATCTCCACGTTTACATCTTTGGGCAAACCTTTTACTGCAACAGTTTCCCTTGCAGGAAAATCCGCAGGAAAATACTTACCATATTCTTCATTGACAATAGAAAAAAGATGCATGTCTTTCAAAAAGATGGTTGATTTCACCACATTCGCAAATGTCATACCTGCTTCTTTAAGTATGGCCTGGAGGTGGCCCATTACCTGGGCAGTTTCCATGGTAATATCTGGTACTCCTGCCTCCTGAAGAGATATTTGCCCCGAAATAAATAAAAGGTTTCCTGCTTTAATTGCTTGGCTATAAGGCCCGATGGGCGTAGGCGCCAATTCTGTATTAATTACTTTTTTAGACATCGCTTTTTTTATTATGAACCTTAAAGTTGGCAAACTTTCGATCAAATAACAAACCTATTTTTGTAAAAAATCAATTATGAGGATTTTTATCCAGGGAAGTGAAGAACAAAAAAATGAATTATTATCCTCACTCGTAAAAAATGAACATTTTTCATTTAGCCAAACTTTGCCAAATGAAGAACAGATTGAATTGTTTGACGCTTTTATTGTTTTAGATGTCAATCCGAAAGAAATCGATTTTTATTCCTTTAAGGACAAGCCTGTTTTTATAAATGAAGTTATTTTAACGCTTTTGGAATTGTGCACTCCTAAAAATATAGGTAGAATAAGTGGCTGGCCTACCTTTTTAAAAAGAGATACATGGGAAGTGTCTGGTCCTATAACACCTGATATGCTGGACGTTTTTACGATTTTAAATAAAAACGCCATCGTAGTTAAAGATTCACCTGGCATGGTAGCAGCGCGTGTGATCAGCATGATTATAAATGAAGCTTATTTTGCGTTAAATGAAAACGTAAGCTCAAAGGATGAAATAGATCTCGCAATGAAATTAGGAACCAATTACCCTTATGGTCCATTCGAGTGGTCAGAAAAGATAGGGCTCACTCATATTTATAACTTATTATTAAAATTGTCAGAAACAGATGAGCGCTGTAAACCAGCGTTTATTCTTTAGTTTCATAAGCATGACCTACCTATTAAATATTCATACAGCCACAGAAGAAGCCATGGTCAATATTTGTGATGGCAAAAAAGTGTTAGCAACCTTGTACAATAATGATCCGAAACAACATGGAGCATTTCTACATAAAGCCATTAAAGAAATATTAGCAGGACAAAAAATTACACCAAAAAATCTAAGTGCTGTTGGTGTTACCAATGGTCCGGGTTCTTATACAGGAATAAGGGTTGGACTGGCAAGTGCCAAAGGGCTGTGTTATGCGCTAGGTATCCCTTTGCTTACTTTCAATACACTGCATGTGATGGCCCGTACTCTTATTAGTGAAATAAATGATCCGAATGCGTTTTATGGCCCAATGATTGATGCGAGAAGAATGGAAGTTTTTACTGCCGTTTTTGATTTTAGATTAAATGAAGTGATTGCGCCTGCTTCAATGATTTTGGATAATACTTCTTTTGCAAACATTGTAGATAACAATAAAATCTTTTTTTCGGGATCCGGTAGTTTGAAATTTAAAAATATGGATGTAAAATTGAATGCAGCCTTTTATCCGGAAATATCAATAAGTTCTGTTGCTTTGGCAATTTGCGCGGAATCCATGTTTTTAAAAGGTCAATTTAATGATGTTGCTTACTCACAGGCAGTTTATCTAAAAGAATTCTATTTTCCTAAAAAGGAAATCATTTGAAATTATTTTAATATTTCTTTATCTAAAAAGAATTTATCATGTAGTACATTTGCAAATTAAATAGTATAGAATAAAAATCCAATTTTCTTATCTTAAAATCCAACGTCAAATGACAATTTCAGCACCAACCGCTCCATTAAACCATACTGAGCGGTCAACAACAAATGATCCATTACAAAATGTTGATTATTTGAGAATTAAAAAAGCAGCTTTAGTTTTAAGAGCTATGAACCACAAATTGCGTCAGCAAATTCTGAAAACAATTCATGACCACAAGAGAATTACAGTTACAGAATTGTATGTAAAATTGCGTCTTGAGCAATCTGTTGCTTCACAACATCTTGCTATTCTAAGAAAAGCTGAGATCGTTACAACTACCAGGGAAGGTAAATTTATTTTTTACACAATTAATAATGATCGTATTGCATCGATCAATGAATTTGTAAAGAATTTAGTGGGTTAATTAATTATTTTTAATTAATCCCTTTTTTGCGAAGTGAAAAATACAATAACAACAGGCTATCTCTATAGGGGTAGCCTGTTTGATTTAGTAAGTATAAATAACGATATTTCTCAAAATAATCCGAAGAATAATAAAAAATGAAGCAACTTAAAACGATTGAATTTAAAAAGAAATTAGCGCAAGGTTCAATAGTAGTGGATACAAGGGATGCAACAGATTTCACAGAAGGATTTATACCCGGGTCCATATTTATTGGCCATGAAGGCAATATGGAAGATTGGGCAACTATTCTTTTAAGCAAAGATAAATCGATCATTCTTGTCACAAGCGAAGGAAAAGACAATGAGGTAGCGGAAAAATTTTCTCAAAACGGTTATAATAAAATTGACGGAATTCTTGAAGGAGGTTTTGAGTCTTGGAAAAATGCAGGCGAAAAGATCGACCTGGTTATTGACATAGAACCGGATGAGTTGGCTATGGATATTCCTTTTGATAATAACCTGACAATTTTGGATGTAAGAAGCTTTGAGGAGTATTCAAAGAGTCATGTAAAAGATGCCATCAATCTGCCACTCAGTGAAATGACTGATGTAGCACAAATAGCTGATTTTGAAGAGCATCAAAATTTGTACATTTATTCTGAGAATGGCTATAGAAGCGTCATTGCTGCATCTCTACTGAAAAAGGAAGGATATTACAGTGTCAGAAATATCCAGGGAGGTTTTGAAAAAATAAAACATGAAAAAAGTATCCACCTGGAAAAATAAATAACCCTGGGAAAAAAAAGAAATTTGATATATAAAAAAAGCGGCACATTTTACAGTACCGCTTTTTTTATTAAAAAGGTTATGATTACCAACTTTTCTTGGCAACACCATCTTTTACTGCCTGCAATGCATTTGCTTCACTTAACATTGTAGTCATTTTGTTTCCTTTGCCATCATTGCCTTGTGCCATGTAACCACCACGGGAAGTTTTGGTAATTACCGCATCTTCCATTGGAACGTTTTTTTCTTTGGTCTTCATGCAATAGGCTGTTAACTTTTTCGACATTTTGATTGGGTTTATTGGTTTATTAATTTTTTGAATGATTCCATATTGATCTATGGATTTCAAATTTAACTATTTATAGCTATTATTAGTATATTATTTTTATTCTTTGGATTTTTTTTTCAGTTTAGGGAATTTTTGATTTTACCAAGTAGTAAGTCAAGCTGGTAAGAAAAATACATTTCGTAAGAATATTCAGTAATTTTTTCTCCAAAATCATGATAAGGAGTTACCCTGAAATTGAAGTTTGCTCCTTTGAAAATAGTTGTATTATAAATGAAACTGGCGAAGAATAAAGTCCTGTTTTTTTCGAAATAGCCAGGGTGTGTTTGTGATAGAGAGCCAAACAAAGCATTTCCTCTTGGATTAATAAAACCTTCACCTTTCCAGTACCGCAAATCAATATCAAAATATTTAAATTTCATCAGCAGATGGGACAGGTATGCATTTCCCTCATTAAAGGGCTGCACTTTCGTACCGGATATATCCTTGTAGTTCACATAATAATTATCAAAACCTAATCCCCTTAAGAATCCATCCCTATGATCAAGATTTAATGATATACCCAGCGCACTGTTTACTAAAGAGGTCAATGGTTGTTCTTTGTCCGCATCCAACTGACCTCCTTTGTGAGAGTAAAGCATTTGTACGGGCACTTTCAATTGAAAGTCTGGCTTATTGATCAAATTGATTTTGGCACTGTAGCCAATATCAAATTCTTCCTTATAGGGATCACCTAAATGAATTGCGCGGCGCCAGTTGATATAGAAATCATGGTTATAATGTTTTGTATCTACGAAAAACTGAAAACCATTTTCCATCCTTTCATTCAATAATAATTTATAATCGTAAATCGGTTCAATAAACCCGTGATTAATATTGCCCTCAAGCGTTCCTAAAATATAGGAGGAATGTTTGGCCTTATATTTTACTGAAAAAGTAGGTAAAAGTGATGTATATTCTTTCCTGCCAAATTCTTTTTGCGCATATACTCCTGCCCTGATTAAGAATCGGGATGTAGGCTGGTATTCGAGTTCAGGAATTAATTGATAACCAAATAAAGTCCCACTATACGGGATTTTTCCAAAATACTCTGTATTGTTGATATAGCTCAGGTTATAAATACTCAAAGTAAGTTTTTCGCTATCAGAAGGTTTTATTTCAGTGGCATGCTTGAAAATGGGATAATCCATTTGCGCTTTGGCGTTAAAGGATATTAAAATGGCGGTTGCTAAAATTAAAATCGAAGAGTACTTGAGTGGGGAAGGCATCAGGTTATTTTGTGGCCACAATATTAAACAAGTTTTAATTGAATGGCTAACAATTTAAAAATCTATGGCGGAGGTAAAGAAAGAAAAATCTGGTATTCTCAATTTTTAATTTCACGCAACTATTACACAATTAATATTGAATTCTGAAATATTTGCAAAAAAATAGGCAAGATAATTTCACCCAACTGATTTCCACATCTTCGGGAGTTTTAAAAATTGATTTACAGCTTTTCTTCAGAATTATTTTAATATTAAAAAGCGAATAACCTAATTTCGTAAAGGTTTCTCATTGGGTATGTGAGAACCTTGGTATGAGTTTAATCATAAATCGAAAGCCGGTTTCCAGACTGAAGAATGTAGAAGTGGTTTTTGAATTTTGAAAAGAAAAATCAGCGAAAGCTAAGAACCGTCGGAGGTGTAGAAAATATCATATACTTAAATTTTATAAAATTCTATTCCTCTGTTAAATCTATAAAAATGAAAAATTCACTTCTAATCCTTTTTTTCTTTTCATTTCTATGTACCCTTAATAGTTGCCATACTTTGAAACCAATTACTAATGGCTCGTCAAACACAAACAAAATCCTCTATCAATACAAATGGTATTTATCAGATCTAAATGGTAAGCCTTACACATTTGCAGGAAGAGGGAGTGGAGGTAGTGACGATTATACCTGGATTCAGTTTAGCGATGGCAAACCGACCAAAGTATCCGGAAGCACCGGATGCAATAAAATGATGGGCACTGCTGATATATCAAGCGCCAGTTCAATGAAATTTTCACCACTTGCTACTACAAAAATGGCCTGCCCCGGCAACACGGAAACAACTTTACTAAATGCACTTGCAACCGTAGATAACTATAGTATTTCAGATGCTCAATTGCAATTGAATAACGGCACAACGTTAGTCGCAAAACTAAACGGCGTTTCAATGGAATCAGACAAACTCAGTGGTACGTGGGTGCTGAATTATATTTCAGGATCGCGTATTGCCTTTGCAGGTTTGTATCCAGATAAAAAACCATTCATATCATTTAATTTTTCAGCGAAAGAATTAATGGGCAATACCACCTGCAACGGTTTCAGCGCAAAATATACCATGAATGGAAACAATATAAACTTTGCAGATCCTTTAAAAACGATGATGTTTTGTGAAGGCGGTGGCGAAGAAACTTTTTTGAATATGCTGAAAAAAGTAAACAGGTATTCTTTAAACGATAACACACTCACATTTTTAATAGGTGATGTAGCAGTAATGCGGTTTATAAAAAAATAAATTCCTTATAAAGAATCTTTCCTGAACTTAATTTAAAATTATGCTGATGCAAAAACATGTAGTTGTTACCGTTAGATTTTTGTTTATTACTATTCTTTATTGTTTTTTTGCTATTGCTTTAAAAGCCCAGTCAAATAGTCTTTTTAAAAAGGATGCTGTAAGGGAAACCATGTCGCAACGATGGGAACTTGATTCTTCCAGCAGGAGAGGTACTTTTATTGTAACTCCATATAAGCCTGTATATGTCACAGCGGGCCGCTGGTCCAATAGTCCTAATGTACAGCCATACAGCGAAAATCCGGCATACAGTCTGCCATTTAAGGTTGGCTATAATAATTATGAAGCCAAATTTCAGCTTAGTCTAAAAACCAAAGTATTTCAGAATATTTTTAAAACTGGTGGCGATCTTTGGGTAGGCTACTCGCAAAAAGCACACTGGCAGGTTTACAATGCTAAACTTTCACGCCCCTTTCGCGAATTAAACTATGAACCCGAGATCATATTAAATTTTGCAACGCATATTGAACTTTTCGGATTTACAGTACGGATGCTCGGCGCATCGCTAACACATCAGTCCAATGGGAGATCACTGCCTTTATCCAGGAGTTGGAACCGTGTAATATTCCAGGCCGGTCTGGATAGAAAAAACTGGCAAATATATTTACGCCCGTGGATCAGGCTTCATGATGAAGA
>JBDTEF010000061.1:0-3661 GCA_039922615.1 Ginsengibacter sp. | reverse complement strand
AAGGCCTGGCCGGGGGTGATGGAAAACGACCGTCATTTACAGCCTGTAAAAAAGTGGAAAGTGATTCATAGACTTTTTCTGAATCATCTATTACGCCATTTTGATTTACGTCAATGGGAACTACTTCGATGCCCGGCATTTTTTTTCCACTCTGGGCGTCAAATATAAAAAGAGTATTGTTATATCCGATTCCGTTCATGTCTTTTTTAACTGCTTCTGCCAATCCCGGATCTCCTGAAACGCCTACTCCTTTTAGGTTTTCCTGCTTCATACCAAAAAAGGATGCCCATGAATCTGCAGCACCGGCAGCATCTGCTCTTGTGTACACATTGATTTTTGTACTACCTGTTTTATTTAATAATTGCTCCCATGCATTTATTTTTCCATCTACAAAAATGGATTTGAATTCCTCCTTCTTTATTCCTCTCTTTTGAATCTCACTTAAATATGGATTTTTTGCGCTCATCACCGGAATTACAGCGTCCTTGCACAAAGAGATCCACCAAACGCCTTTTGCTTTTTCAGCATCAGTGAGTTCTCTTGAAAACATACCTACATCAATGGCACCTGCAAGGCAATCTGTTAGTCCTTTTCCGGCACCTCCTGCCTGGATATCAAAGCGCACCTCAGGATGCGTTTTATTATATTCCCGGGCCCACACCTGCATCAAAGGATACATGGCAAAAGCACCCGAAAAAGAAATGGCTGCGTCAGCTTTGCCTGTATTGATTTGTTTTTTTCCATTGCAGGCCGAAAGTATCAGGATTGGCAACAGGAATAATAAATTACTTCTTTTCATGGGTTTGTTTTCTGATTTTTGATGGTTATTTAGAATTTCATTTGCAGCATCGACAGCTTCACCTGAAGTGTCAAATAAGCGAAATAAGGACGTAGAGAATAGTATCCTGGCGTTTTTTTCAATGGATACTTTATTACGGCAAGTGATTCTGTAGCAAAAGCTATGGCACCACCTAGTTCAACGCTCGTGTATTTATTAGCGGTGTAATTTATCCTGGGATCCATTTCGAACCCGAGGTAATGATCCTGTTTTGCATTAGTAACATCATAAAAATCTTTTTGAGAAAAGAACCAATGATTCTCTAATCCTACCGACCATTTTTTATTTGTATAGTCAATGATGAGATAAGGATTGATCAATCCCGCGTTATTCACATCTTTTGGGAAACTGGTGAATAAATCCAACACCCCATTGAACCTGTGCGCAGATCCGTAAAGAGAAGCAAATGAATGGCTGGTAATTGTTTCATCACGATTGGTACCGCTTATCACTTCTGCTCCGAGGCGGGTAGAAAGTGATCCGTTTTGGTACTTTATTTCCGGCTGCATATAATAAGCGGATATTTTTTTGCCGGTAGAATCTTTTCCATATTGATAGTAGGCACTGGTAGTAAAATACCATGCATCATTAGAAAGTGCTAACCTGCCGCCACTTGTATAACGCATGTAAGTTTTATTGGATTCCTCTGGCCTGGAACTTTGAAAAGCATCTCCGGCATTAATAGTGGTGAGTTGAAAATAGTTAACTGGGTTCCATTTTAGATAATGAACTGCGAGGAATTTATAATCTGAAAAACCGGCAGGATTGTAATTTGTATTGAAGTAATTTTCTCCTGATTGATTATAGGAAGTAGTTAATTCTGTATTCAGTTTTGTATTGGAATAAATGAGTTTAAGGGCATCATAGGAGGAACCGGAATTTCTCCAGTCATTCATTGAAAATAAGCGCTGGTTATCATAACTGATTTTTTGCCTGCCGATTCTTGCAGAAAAATGGGAATTAAAATGAGGTTCTACATATGCTTCATAGAGGTAGAGAGGAACGTTCCTGCCATTTCTTTGGTTTTGTTCTCCCCATACTCTTGCATCCTGGAGCGAGATGTAAGCGTCTATTATTTTATTTGAATATTCAACATTGAGTCTCATCCTTTGGGCATTAAATAATGCGCCGGAGGTATCAGCACTCTTTTTTGGGAAGAGATAACGATAACCATGACGGTATTCAGTTCTAAAACGGAATTCTGCTGAAATATTGACCTGGTTTTTTTTGGCAGAATCATTGACAGCAGAAGTTCCTGTGGCAGATGGAGAAATGCGTTGATTGGAAATCTGGCCGAAAATGGCTGGTGAACAAGCGGAGAATAAGGCCAGAAACAATGCCGTTTTTACCATAAACTGAAATTAATTTTGTTGAATAATTTCAGCAAATATAGTAACTCTATCGATTTAGTAGGAATTAAAATAAAAAAATTTTATTTCTTTTTCCTGGCCAATTTTTTCATCGTTTCACTTCGTTTTAGCATTTCAGTAAGGGTGGCTTTTTTAAGAAGGCTTACCGTTTCATTTCGAACGTCAGCGAAAACAGAACGTATGCCGCAAGTAATTTCATCGATGCATTCTTCGCACCTGCGATAGTATAAATGTGTGACACAGGGTAGCAATGCAATGGGGCCGTCAAACAGGCGCATTACATCAGCCATATTAATATCGTCGGCACTTTTTTGCAAAAAGTACCCGCCTGTTTTGCCTTTGCGGCTGTTTAAAATACCTGCATTTTTCAAGTCAAGCAGGATGGCTTCTAAAAATTTCCTGGGAATATTTTCACTTTCTGCAATCTTGCTGATAGGGATGGGCGTATTTTCTTTTTCTTCCCTCGCAAGATATACCAAAGCATTAATGGCGTATTTTGTTTTCTTTGATATCATTTTTTAGACTATTCTTTCATGCAGCAATTGTTGCAAATATACCTTATCCCTATGAATGATTTTTTTGCGCTTAATTGCTTTGGCAATTCTATATCAGCTGATCAAAAATTGCCTTTCATTGCACCCGATTTTATGGTTAAGGGATTTGAAAAATAGATCACCACAATTGCCAAAGCAATTTAAAATCCTTCTTGTATATCCCAATGAATGTTGGTCAGTTAATTGCAAAGCCTGTGAACGCTCCAAAGTATCATCGCTGTTATCATTCATTAAATAAAAATTTGAAGCGATGTGTCTGATTGAAGTGGGTAAAGCACTTGCAATTTTTGCCATTTATTGATCCATAATTTTTGTAGGATTTTAAATGATTGAGTAAATATCTTTTTTCGTTACTAATAAAAAACGTCTTGCCCCACTTTCGCAGTACAAAACGTTTCTCTAATCTAAACTTAACAAAATCCTTCTCTAAAAATTAACGCCTATCCCTATTTTTATCGCACGGTTATAAGCATTCACCGTTTGATTGGCATCTACTTTCATTAAGCCATAATCATAGGAAGCCATGATATTCATACCATTGGTAAACTGGTAACCTATACCTCCAGTTACGCCTGCATCCCAGCGATTAAATTGACCGGATGCATCAATTGTTTTATTGAGAATATTGATGCCAAGCACGCCGGCGGTGGTTTTCAGATTTGCCTGGGCTAAATAAGAAACCTGTGGACCGGCAAAAATCAATAAACCCCCAAAATTTCCTTTCAATAAAACAGGTAGATCAATGTATTGGGTTATGAGCGATGCTTTTGCATTGGCCCCTAAAAATTCGATTCCTTTAATACCGAAATCACCCTTGAGATCATAACCTTTTTGTGTGTAGTACAAGCCTGGTTCAATGGATATGTTTGCATCAATCGGAATGTTGGCATTCACACCTG